>NZ_JADPKF010000010.1:0-51537 GCF_023073815.1 Bradyrhizobium sp. 157
CCGGTCTTCCCTGCGCCCTTGTGTCCAGAAAATCTATCAGAATGTGCGAACGGGCGGTTGCGCACCAACCGCCCGTTGCTGGAGCTGAGCCCGTTGCGCGACGACGATAGCGGAAAGCGACGCGGCGAGCGCCACATCAAGGGTGGCCGGCGCTGGGTCCGTAACGCCATCTACATGCCCTGCGTTGGCGCAGCCACTAAGAACAATCCCGTTCTGAAGGCCTACTATCAACGCCTGCTTGCCAAGGGAAAGGAGCCGAAGGTCGCTCTCATTGCCTGCATGCGCAAGCTGATCATCATCCTCAACACCATGATCGCACGACGGCAGAAGTGGGATCCCAGTCGATATGCGCTGAGCTGATCGAACAGACTTCTTGATGCGCTCGGTCCTCGGCCGAGCTCATGCAAAGCCAACAGACCGGTGAACGGGCGGGGTCAAGGCCGTAGCCGCCGAAGGCGGGGGCGCGCCAGCGCCAGCCTTGAGGCCGCCCGAGCACCGGGCTACCTCGCCACAGTTGCCCTCTGATTGGAGAGGGCGGGAAGTTGATGGCAAACCTCGGGCGCAATACGCCGCGAGATCGCGAAGCTGTATCCACCGTCATTGCGAGGAGCGAAGCGACGAAGCAATCCATAGATCCGTTATGCTGCGCAATTGTTGCTTCGCTTCGCTCGCAATGACGTAGTTGGGCCGCGGCGTCCTGACTGCAGCACCCTGAAGTCGAGAAGAGAATGACGGCCAACCCCACCCTAAACCGGCAAGTACCCCTTGATCGCCGGCAAAAAGAAAATCGCGATATTGATCGCAAACCCCAAGCTCCAGAGAATCGAGCGCAGCGTTGGGCGGTTGCCGAGATAGGTGAAGACATAGGCGATCCGCACGATCACGAAGAGAATCGCGAGTTCGTCGATCAGGCGCTGCGGCCCGAGCCGAAATTCCGCCAGCAGCACGGCGACTGCAAAGAACGGAAAGGCCTCGATGCCGTTTTGATGCGCGCCGAGTGCGCGGGCGCGGATCGGGTCCTGGTAGAAGGCGGGATCGCGCGGCTTGGCATTGTCAAAACGGCCGTAGGCGGCCCATTTGACCGATGCGATCGTCAGCAGATAGAGCAGCACCGTTGCGAAAACGCACCATTCTGCGATCGTCATGCTTCCTCCTCCGCGACCCCGCGGCAATTTGCGAAGCGTAGCGAACCGGCGGTTATCTTGACAAGGATCGTGCAACGCGCGAAGCCATCGAAATCATGACCGTGGTCGCCCCCCTTGGCAACGCGACGCCTGTGCCGGCAACCCAGCCGCAACGGATCGGCGTGCTGCTGGTCAATCTCGGTACGCCCGACACCGCTGATGCCCAGGGGGTGCGGGTCTATCTGAAGGAATTCCTCTCCGACCCCCGCGTGATCGAGGACCAGGGCCTCGTCTGGAAATTGATCCTCAACGGCATCATCCTGCGGGTGCGTCCGGCCAGAAAGGCGCGCGATTACCAGAAGATCTGGAATAACGAGAGAGGCGAATCCCCGCTCAAGACCATCACCCGGTCGCAGGCCGATAAGCTCGCGGCGGCGATCGCCGATCGCGAGCATGTCGTGGTCGACTGGGCGATGCGCTACGGCAACCCGTCGATCCGCTCGCGCATCGAGGCGTTAGCTGCGCAGGGCTGTGATCGCCTGCTGGTGGTGCCGCTCTATCCGCAATATTCAGCGGCGACCTCGGCAACCGTCTGCGACGAGGTGTTTCGCGCGCTCGCCGATATGCGCGCGCAGCCGACGCTGCGGGTGAGCCCGCCTTATTATGACGATCCCGATTACATCGAAGCGCTCGCCGTCTCGATGTCAGAACATCTGGCGAGCTTGCCGTTCCAGCCCGAACTGATCGTGGCGTCATTTCACGGCATGCCGCAGAAATATGTCGACAAGGGCGATCCCTATTACGGCCAGTGCGTCGCAACGACGGAAAGCTTGCGCAAGCGGTTGGGCCTTGATGCCTCCAAGCTGGTCCTGACATTTCAATCGCGCTTCGGCAGCGACGAGTGGCTGCAGCCCTACACCGACAAGACAATCGAAAAATTGGCGAAAGATGGCGTGAAACGCATTGTGGTGGTGACGCCCGGCTTCTCCGCCGATTGCCTGGAGACGCTGGAGGAGATCGCACAGGAAAACGCCGAGATTTTCAAGGACAATGGCGGCGAACAGTTTTCAGCGATTCCCTGCCTGAACGACAGCGAGCCCGGAATGGACGTCATCCGCCAACTCGTTTTGCGCGAGCTTCAAGGCTGGATTTAGCCACCTCAACAACCAACTCGCCGTTCGGAGCCCAAGAACATCTGGTGGCCCGCAAACCATCTCTAGCTATATAACCGTAATTGAGAACAGCCGCCTGAACCGGCGCCGCGCCGTTGCAGACAAATGAGAGATCGCGCCGGGCAACGCACCTTGCCGGCTTTGGAGGGACTTTATGAGTGGCTTCGACATTTTCGCGATTGCCTTTGTTCTACTTGTCATTGCCACATTGTTCGCGGGCGTCAAAACGGTGCCGCAGGGCTATGACTGGACCATCGAGCGGTTCGGTAAATACACCCGCACGCTGTCGCCGGGGCTGAACCTCATCATTCCCTATTTCGACCGCGTCGGCCGTAAGATGAATATGATGGAGCAGGTGATCAACATTCCCGAACAGGAGGTGATCACCAAGGACAACGCCACCGTGACGGTGGATGGCGTCGCATTCTTCCAGGTGTTCGATGCCGCGAAAGCGAGCTACGAGGTCGCCAATCTCGAGCAGGCCATCATCGTTTTTACCATGACCAACATCCGCTCGGTGATGGGCTCGATGGACCTCGACCAGGTGCTGTCGCACCGCGACGAGATCAACGAGCGCCTGCTGCGCGTGGTCGATGCGGCCGTCTCGCCATGGGGGCTCAAGGTCAACCGCATCGAGATCAAGGACATCGTGCCGCCGGCCGACCTGGTCGAGGCGATGGGCCGGCAGATGAAGGCCGAGCGCGTCAAGCGCGCCGACATCTTACAGGCGGAGGGCCAGCGCCAGTCGGAAATCCTGCGCGCGGAAGGCGCCAAGCAGGGCCAGATTTTGCAGGCCGAAGGCCGCCGCGAAGCCGCCTTCCGCGACGCCGAAGCGCGCGAGCGCCTGGCGGAGGCGGAAGCCAAGGCGACGCAGATGGTCTCCGAATCGATCGCCAAGGGCGATGTCGCCGCGTTGAACTATTTTATCGCCGACAAGTACATCAAGGCGTTCGGACAGTTCGCGGATTCGCCGAACCAGAAGATCCTGATGATCCCGATGGAAGCAACCTCCGTGCTGTCCTCGCTCGCCGGCATCGGCGAGATCGCCAAGGCCACGTTCGGCGAAAGTGCAGCCTCCGCGGCCGCGGCCGCACGGCGAACATCGTCGGTGCCGAACGCCGGCCCGACCCCGCCGCCGGTCGCGCCGCAGCGGTGAGAGCTTGATCTGGAAGATTGATTAGAGGTTCGCGTCATGGCCGAGATATTTTCGACGTTGGGCACCTGGAATTGGCTAATCTTCGGCTTCGTCTTGATGGCGCTCGAATTGCTCGCGCCGGGTGTCTTCATGTTCTGGCTTGGGCTCGCGGCGTTACTGGTCGGGCTCGTGTCGTTTGCGATCAGCCCGTCCTGGCAGACGCAACTCCTGATGTTTGCGGTGTTCGCGGTTGCCGCGGTCCCGGCGTGGCGGCACTTTGCTCGCAGCGAGGGAAGCCGCAGCCTGAGCAACCCGTTCCTTAACAACCGGACCAAGGCGCTGATCGGCCGGGAATTCACGCTGGAAAAGCCGATCGTCGATGGCACCGGCACCGTGCGGATCGACGATACGATCTGGCGCGTCGCCGGCCCCGACGCGCCGGCCGGCAGCCGTGTCAGGGTCGTGCAGGTCGATGGCGCCAGCCTGACGGTGGCGGCGGCCTAGTTCGCGGCGAACGGCCCGTTGTTTCGTGGTCGCGGCCAGCTTCGCATGAGCACTCTCTTGCATGCTGCTACAAATAATGTAGCATGGCGCTACGCTATTCGTAGCACAGGAGTTCGCCATGTCACAGACCGTGCCGCGCATCGCGCCACTTGAGCCGCCTTATGCACCTGACATTGCCGAGCAGTTCGACCGCATCATGCGCGGCGCGCCGCCGCTGCTGCTGTTTCGCGTCATGGCGGGCAACGCGCGGGCCTGGGAGAAATTCCGCGCCGGCAGCCTGCTGGATCGCGGGCCGCTCAGTTTGCGGGAGCGCGAAATCGTCATCGACCGCACCTGTGCGCGAACAGGCTGCGAATACGAATGGGGCGTGCATGTCACGACGTTCGCGGAAGCCGCGCATCTGACGGAAGAGCAGGTCCGCGCCACCGTGCTCGGCGCCGCCACCGACGCATGCTGGTCGCCGGCAGAGCAGGCCCTGATCGCCGCGGTCGATGCGCTGCACGAGCGCGCCACACTTGAGGGCGCCGAATTCGCGGCGCTGTCGGCGCATTACGACGATGCGAAAATATTCGAGATCATCCTGCTGTGCGGATTCTATCGTACCGTGTCGTATCTCGCGAACGGATTGGCGTTGCCGCTGGAGGAGAAGGTGGCGCGGTTTCCGAGCTGAGGGCCTAACCCCGTCATTGCGAGCCAACGGGTCGCGCGAATGCGCGCCCGATGACAGGCTCTGCGAAGCAATCCATGTCGCCGCAATAACGGATAGGTGGATTGCTTCGTCGCTGCGCTCCTCGCAATGACGTGGAGAGTTTGGGAGCCAGCCTACGCCACGCCCGCGCGCAGGAAATCGTGCAGGTGCACGATGCCGATCGGCTTGCTGGCTTCGGTCACGATGAGCGTCGTGATCTTCGAGGAGTTGAGAATCTCCAGCGCCTCGCCGGCCAGCACGTCGCGGTCGATCGTCTTCGGATTCCTCGTCATCACCTCGTCGACGGAGGCCGACATGAGCTGCGGCCCCATATGGCGGCGCAGATCGCCGTCGGTGACGATACCGACGATGTGGCCGCGTGCGTCGACGATGCCGACGCAGCCAAAGCCCTTGGACGTCATCTCGACCAGCGCCTCGGACATGCTGGTGCCGAGCGGCTTCAGCGGCACCGCGTCGCCGGTGTGCATGAGGTCGCGGGTGTACTTCAACAGTGCGCCGAGCTTGCCGCCGGGATGCAGCACGCTGAAATCGACCGAGGTAAAGCCGCGGCCTTCCAGCAATGCGATCGCCAGCGCGTCGCCAAGCGCCAGCATCATCAGGGAGGAGGTGGTCGGCGCGAGATTGTGCGGGCAGGCCTCACGCGCCTTCGGCAGCGTCAGCGCGATGCCGGCCGCCTTGGCGAGGGAAGATTCGCGCTCCGCCGTCATGGCGATCACGGGAATGCGGAAGCGCTTGGCGTAGGTGATCAGATTCTTCATCTCCGGCTGCTCGCCGGACCACGATAGCGCCAGGATGGCATCGTCGGGCGTGATCATGCCGAGGTCGCCATGGCTCGCTTCGGCCGCATGGACGAAGAAGGCGGGCGTGCCGGTGGAGGCGAACGTCGCGGCGACCTTGCGGCCGATATGGCCGGACTTGCCCAGACCAGTGACGATCAGCCGCCCGTTGGCGTTGCGGATGAGATCGGCAGCGGCCGTAAACGGCACACGTAGATCGGACTGCAGCGCCGCCGCGATCGCGGCGATCCCGCTGCCCTCGGCATCGAGCGTGCGCAGCGCCGATTGGACGGCGGCATCAGCGGGATCGGAGCCGGAGGATTGTACCATCAGCGGATTCGGATTGGCCATGTCTGTCCCAGGGAGGAGGGGGCTTCGCGCCCCGAACCCCTGCATAGCATGGGCCGTTTGGCGATGCGACGCGGGGCTGCCGCCCTCAACGGCTCATTAACCATAATTGTTTTAACTCCATTAACGACGTGTTCCGCGAGCGCTCGGCGCGCGTCCATCAAGTATCTGTTTTTGTTGGGGTATATTTTATCGTGAGGGCGGGGCCAGCAACGGGCCGGAACAGCGGGCGCCTCTTCCGCGCAGCCTTGCCGTGCCTAGCGCTGATCGCCCTGACCGGAACCCCGGCGCAATCGCAAACCGTCACGCCGGATCTGTTCAGCTCAAGGCGCACCAGCCAGATGACGCCGCCGGATTCGCCGCTGCGCCGAACCGCGGCAGAGATGAACGATCCGCTCAACAATCCGAAGCTGCAGGAGAGCGACAAGCCTGCGCCGTCACGGATCGGACAGATCCCGAAATACGGTCTGCCGGCCGCGAGCGGCGCAGCCGAGATCGGCTATGACTCGCTCAATCGCAAGCGCAAGAGACCGAAAGACTATCCGGGGCAGGCGAAGCCGAAGCCGCCGGTCGGTCCCGGTAGTCCGCCGCCGATTGCGTCGAACACCCGGCTGCGGCTGTCGATTCCCCCATCGGAGTCGGCGCACAAAACCCCGATCCCACCGGCAATGGCAGGCACGGTCGCGGGACAGCCGCCGCGCAAGCGTCTCAGGATCGATGACGATCCGTTCGGCGCGGTCGGCGACTACGCCGGCAGCTTCCTGATCAAATCCGCGGTCGAATTCTCGGGCGGCTACGATACCAATCCCGGCCGGCTCGCCCCCGCGCAAGGCAAGCCGTTCTATGTGATCGCGCCGGAATTATTGGTGGTCTCCGACTGGGAGCGTCATGCGTTGGTGGCCGATCTCCGCGGCTCCTTCACCGGCTACGGTAGCAATCTCACGCCGAACGCGGACGGCACGCCGCTGTCGGCGCCGCTCGATGTCGACCGGCCCAACTTCATCGGCCATGTCGACGGCCGGCTCGACGTCAGCCGCGACACGAGGCTGACCGCGCAGGGACGCTTGTTCGTCTCGACGGACAATCCTGGCAGCCCGAACGTGCAGGCCGGCCTCGCCAGATATCCGATCTTCACCACGCTGGGCACGACTATCGGGGTCGACCAGAGCTTCAACCGGCTGCAGGTTTCCGCCGGCGCCACCGTCGACCGCACCGACTACACCAACTCGAAACTCACCGACGGCACTTCAACGACCAACGACGACCGCAACTTCAGCCAGTACGGCGGCGTCGGCCGCGTCAGCTATGATTTGAAGCCAGGCATAAAGCCGTTCGTGGAAGTGCAGGGCGACAGCCGCGTGCATGACGTCAGGCTCGACCGCGCCGGATTTGCGCGCGATTCCAGTGGCGGCTATGTCAAGGGCGGCACCAGCTTCGAATTCTCGCGGCTGTTGACCGGCGAAATCGCCGTCGGCTACGCCATGCGGGACTATGTCGATCCGAGGCTCGATCGCCTGGAAGGCCTGCTCGTCTCGTCCTCGCTGGTCTGGACCGCAACGCCGCTGACGACGGCAAAATTCTATTCCGACACCAAGATCACGGAGACCACGCTGCCAGGCACGTCCGGCGTGCTGACGCATGTCTACACCGTCGAAGTCGACCACGACTTCCGCCGCTGGCTGACCGCGATCGGAAAATTCACCTGGGGCTCGCTCGACTACCAGGGCAATCCCAGACGCGACAAGATCTACGCGGTGTCAGGCGAGGCCATCTACAAGATGAGCCGCAACGTCTGGCTCCGCGGCACGTTGCGGCGGGACTGGCTGGATTCGAATCTGCCGGGGAACAGCACGGCATCGACGGTGGTGATGCTGGGGGTGAGGCTGCAGCATTGAGGGGCCGCGTTCGCGCTCTATCGTCATGCTCCGCGCAGGCGGAGCATCCAGTACGCCGCGGCCAACCCGAATCTCTCAGAAGTCTCTGGAATACTGGATCACCCGCTTTCGCGGGTGATGAGGGCTCGCGTGATGGCCGGTGTTACGTCGAGGAGCGAGCTGCCTATTTTGGCAGAGTCGTCGTCCCCATCAGATACTGATCGATCGCTCGCGCACACAGGCGCCCTTCGCGGATCGCCCAGACCACCAGCGACTGGCCGCGGCGCATGTCGCCCGCCGAGAACACGTTGGGCAGCGAAGTCTGGTAATCCGACGTGTTGGCGCGGACGTTGCCGCGCTGGTCGAGGTCGACGCCGAGCGTCTTCAGCATGCCTTCGTGCACGGGGTGCACAAAGCCCATGGCGAGCAGCACGAGCTGCGCTTCGAGCTCGAATTCGGTGCCCGGGATCGGCTTGAACTTGTCGTCGACCTTCACGCAATGCAGCTTTTGCACCTTGCCGTCAACGCCCGAAAACTTCTGCGTCAGCACCGCGTATTCGCGAATAGCCCCTTCGGCCTGGCTCGACGAGGTCCGCATTTTCAACGGCCAGTTCGGCCAGGTCACGCCCTTGTTCTCGTGCTCGGGCGGCGCCGCCATGATTTCGAGTTGCGTGACGGATTTTGCGCCCTGCCGGAACGAGGTGCCGATGCAGTCGGAGCCAGTGTCGCCGCCGCCGATCACCACGACATGCTTGCCACCGGCGAGAATTTCCTTGACGTCGCCGAGCGGCTCGGAGGAGACGCGGCGGTTTTGCTGCGGCAGGAAGTCCATCGCGAAATGGATGCCGTCGAGATCACGCCCGGGGATCGGCAGGTCGCGGCCGGCTTCGGCGCCGCCGGTCAGCGCCACGGCGTCATACTGGTTGAGCAGTTCGCGCGGATCGATCGCGCCTTGCGAGGTGCCGCCGACATGGACACCGCAATGGAACGTCACGCCCTCGGCCTCCATCTGCGCCACCCGGCGGTCGATGATGTGCTTTTCCATCTTGAAGTCGGGAATGCCGTAACGAAGCAATCCGCCCGCCTTGGCGAATTTCTCGTAGACGTGGACGTCATGGCCGGCGCGGGCGAGCTGCTGCGCGGCCGCAAGGCCTGCAGGTCCGGAGCCGACGATCGCGACCTTTTTGCCGGTCTTGGTCGCCGGGATCTCGGGCTTCAGCCAGCCATTGTCCCATGCGCGGTCGACGATGGCGCATTCGATGGTCTTGATGGTGACCGGGTTGTCGTCGATGTTGAGCGTGCAGGACGCCTCGCATGGTGCCGGACAGATACGGCCGGTGAACTCCGGGAAATTGTTGGTCGAGTGCAGGTTGCGCGAGGCTTCTTCCCAGTTGCCCTGATAGACGAGGTCGTTGAAATCGGGGATCTGGTTATTGACCGGGCAGCCCGGCGTGCCCGGCGCCACCGAGCCGGTGCCGTGGCAATACGGGATGCCGCAGTTCATGCAGCGCGCGGCCTGGTCGCGCGTGTCTTTCTCGCTCAGTGGAATGACGAATTCGCGAAAATGCTGCAACCGCTCGGCGACCGGCGCATACTTGCGTTCGTTCCGGTCGATCTCGAGGAAACCTGTGATCTTGCCCATTAAACCTGATGCCCCTGCATCTCTCGTTCGCATCTATCTATTTGTGTCACCTCCGTCATTGCAGGGAGCGTCATCGACGAAGCAATCCATGGTTCGGCTTGTGGCGCTATGGATTGCTTCGCTGCGCTCGCAATGACGGGCTCGTGTAACTAAGCCCCGATCGCGATTTTTGGCTCGGCGTCGGCGTTCGCCTTCAATTCCTTCAGCGCGCGGCGGTATTCCACCGGCATCACCTTGCGGAATTTCGGCAGCCAGGCCTTCCAGTTCGCGAGGATCTCGGCGGCCCGTTTCGAACCGGTCAGCTTGGCATGGCGCGTGATCAGCACGTGCAACCGCTCCACGTCGGAGTCGAGCAGGTTCTGGAACACGTCGACCCGGCCATGCGCCTCGAGATCGCCGGAGTGGTGGTAGGTGCTGGCGTTGATCATCTCTTCCGAGAGCACCGGCTCCAGCTCGACCATCGACATGTTGCAGAGCTTTGCGAAGTCGCCGGCCTCGTCCAGCACATAGGCGATGCCGCCCGACATGCCAGCGGCGAAGTTGCGGCCCGTCTTGCCGAGCACCACGACGATGCCGCCGGTCATGTATTCGCAGCAGTGATCGCCGGCGCCTTCGACCACCGCGATAGCACCGGAGTTACGCACGGCAAAGCGCTCGCCGGCGATGCCGCGGAAATAGCATTCGCCTTCGATCGCGCCGTACATCACCGTATTGCCGACGATGATGGATTCTTCCGGTACGATGCCGGAATTCCGCGGCGGCTTGACGATGATGCGGCCGCCCGACAGGCCCTTGCCGACATAATCGTTGCCTTCGCCTTCGAGATCGAAAGTGACGCCCTTGGCCAACCACGCGCCGAACGCTTGGCCGGCGGTACCCTTCAAGCTGACGTGAATGGTGTCATGCGGCAGCCCAGCGTGGCCGTAGATCTTCGCAACGGCGCCCGACAGCATCGCGCCGGCGGAACGGTCGGTGTTGTTGATCTCTTCCTCGATTTTCACCGGTGCGCCGCGGTCGAGCGCGGCCTGCGCCTTCTCGATGAGGCGGCGATCGAGCACCTTCTCCAGATGATGGTTCTGGGCTTCGGCATGATAGATCTTCTGGCCGGGCAGCTCCTTCTGCCGCACGAACAGTTTTGAGAAATCGAGCCCCTTGGCCTTCCAGTGCGCCACCAGCGTCGACTGGTCGAGCATCTGGGTCTGACCGACCATCTCGTCGAACTTCCTGTAGCCGAGCTGTGCCATGATCTCGCGCACTTCCTCGGCAACGAAGAAGAAGTAGTTGATGACGTGCTCGGGCTGGCCGGTGAAGCGCTTGCGCAGCACCGGATCCTGCGTCGCGACGCCAACCGGGCAGGTGTTGAGATGGCACTTGCGCATCATGATGCAGCCGGCCGCAATCAAGGGCGCGGTGGCGAAGCCGAACTCGTCGGCGCCGAGTAGCGCGCCGATCACCACGTCGCGCCCGGTGCGGAAGCCGCCATCGACCTGGACCACGATGCGGCTGCGCAGCCGCTCGCGCACCAGCGTTTGGTGGGTTTCGGCAAGCCCGATCTCCCAGGGAGAGCCGGCGTGCTTGATCGAGGTGAGGGGAGAAGCGCCGGTGCCGCCCTCGAAGCCTGCAATGGTAACGTGGTCGGCGCGCGCCTTCGCAACGCCCGCGGCCACGGTGCCGACGCCGATTTCGGAGACCAGCTTGACCGAGACCTGGCCGTCCGGATTGACGTTCTTAAGGTCGTAGATGAGCTGCGCCAGATCCTCGATCGAATAGATGTCGTGATGCGGCGGCGGCGAGATCAGGCCGACGCCGGGCGTCGAATGCCGCACGCGGGCGATCGTCGCGTCGACCTTGTGGCCGGGCAACTGGCCGCCTTCGCCGGGCTTGGCGCCCTGCGCCATCTTGATCTGCATCATGTCGGAGTTGACGAGATACTCCGTCGTCACACCGAACCGGCCAGAAGCGACCTGCTTGATCGCCGAGCGCATCGAATCGCCGTTCGGCATCGGCTTGAAGCGATCGGCCTCTTCGCCGCCCTCGCCGGTGTTGGACTTGCCGCCGATCCGGTTCATCGCGATCGCGAGCGTGGTGTGCGCCTCGCGCGAGATCGAGCCGAAGCTCATTGCGCCGGTCGCAAAACGCTTGACGATTTCGGAGGCCGGCTCGACCTGGTCGAGTTTCACCGGCTTGCGCTTCTCGTCCTCGGCGGTCTTGATCCGGAACAGGCCGCGCAGCGTCAATAGCCGCTCCGACTGCTCGTTGAGGATCTTTGCGAACGCCCGATAGCGCTCCTGCGAGTTGCCGCGCACGGCATGCTGTAGCGTTGAAACCGACTCTGCCGTCCAGGCGTGGTCCTCGCCGCGGGTGCGGTAGGCATATTCGCCGCCGACATCGAGCGCGGTCTTGTAAACCTGCGCGTCGCCGAACGCGTCCGTATGGCGCCGCACCGTTTCCTCGGCGATTTCGACCAGGCCCACGCCCTCGATGCGGGTGTGGGTGCCGGCAAAATACTTGGCGACGAAATCGGCCTTCAGCCCGACGGCGTCAAAGATCTGCGCGCCGCAATAGGACTGGTAGGTCGAGATGCCCATCTTGGACATCACCTTCAACAGACCCTTGCCGATCGACTTGATGTAGCGCTTGACGATCTCATAGTCGTCAAGCGCGCCCGGCAGCCGATCCTTCATCGCGATGATGGTTTCGAACGCGAGGTACGGATTGATCGCCTCGGCGCCGTAGCCGGCCAGACACGCGAAATGATGCACCTCGCGCGGCTCGCCGGATTCGACGACGATGCCGACCGAGGTGCGCAATCCCGTACGGATCAGATGATGATGCACGGCGGCACAGGCGAGCAGCGAGGGGATCGGAATCCGGTCCGAGCCCGCCATGCGGTCCGACAGGATGATGATGTTGACGCCTTCGCGCACCGCGCCTTCGGCGCGCGCGCAGAGCTCGTCGAGCACCTGCTCCATTCCCGCTGCGCCGAAGCCGGCATGGAAGGTGGTGTCGAGCGTGCGCGACTTGAAATGGGTATCAGCGACGTCGGAGATCGAGCGGATCTTTTCCAGATCCGCATCGGTCAGAATCGGCTGGCGCACTTCGAGGCGCTTGGTCGAGGCCATGCCCTGCAGGTCGAACAGGTTCGGCCGCGGCCCGATGATCGAGACGAGGCTCATGACGAGCTCCTCGCGGATCGGGTCAATCGGCGGGTTGGTGACCTGCGCGAAGTTCTGCTTGAAATAGGTGAACAGCGGCTTCGGCCGGTCCGACAGCGCCGAGATCGGCGTATCGTTGCCCATCGAGCCGGCGGCTTCCTCGCCGGTGGCCGCCATCGGCGTCATCAGGATGTTGATGTCTTCCTGCGAATAGCCGAACGCCTGCTGCCGGTCGAGCAGCGGCAGGTTCGAACGCATGCCCTTGACGGGCGCATCGGGCAATTCCTCCAGCACGAGTTGGGTGCGATGCAGCCAGTCGCTGTAGGGGTGGCTCTTGGCCAGCGTCGCCTTGATCTCGTCGTCGGGAATGAGACGTCCCTGTTCGAGGTCGACCAAAAGCATCTTGCCCGGTTGCAACCGCCACTTGGTGACGATCTCATCCTCGGGAATTTTGAGCACACCCATTTCGGACGCCATCACGATGCGGTCGTCCTTGGTGACGAGATAGCGCGCGGGACGGAGCCCGTTGCGGTCGAGCGTGGCACCGATCTGGCGGCCGTCGGTGAACGCGATCGCGGCGGGGCCGTCCCACGGCTCCATCAGGGCTGCGTGATATTCGTAGAAGGCGCGGCGCTGCTCATCCATCAGTGGATTGCCGGCCCACGCTTCCGGAATCATCATCATGACAGCGTGCGGTAGCGAGTAGCCGCCCTGCACCAGGAACTCGAGCGCATTATCGAAACAGGCGGTGTCGCTCTGGCCTTCGTAGGAGATCGGCCAGAGGCGGCTGATGTCCTTGCCGTAGAGCTCCGAGTGAACGGAAGCCTGGCGCGCCGCCATCCAGTTGACGTTGCCGCGCAGCGTGTTGATTTCGCCGTTGTGGGCGATCATCCGGTACGGATGCGCCAGCGACCAGGTCGGGAAGGTGTTGGTCGAGAAGCGCTGATGCACCAGTGCCAGCGCGCTCTCGAAATCCCCTTCGTGCAGGTCGGGATAGTACTTACCGAGCTGGTCGGCGAGGAACATACCCTTGTAGATCACGGTACGGCACGACAGCGAGACCGGGTAATAGCCGGCCATGCCGCGGTCGCGGCGCTGGTAGATCGCCTGCGAGATCGACTTGCGCAGGATGTAGAGCCTGCGCTCGAACTCGTCCTCGGTCTTCGCCGTGCCGTTGCGGCCGATGAAGACCTGGATGTGGTAGGGCTCGGTCGGCTTGACGGTTTCGCCGAGCGAAGCGTTGTCGGACGGCACATCGCGCCAGCCGAGCAGTACGAGGCCTTCTTCCTTGATCTGTTCGGCGATGATGCTCTGGATCACCTTTCGCCACGCCGTCTCCTTCGGCATGAACAGCGCACCGATCGCGTAGTGGCCGGGCTCCGGCAGCTTGAAGCCGAGCTCGGCGGTCTTGCGTGCGAAGAAGGCATGCGGGATCTGCACCAGAATGCCGGCGCCGTCGCCGGCGCGCGGGTCGGCGCCAACAGCGCCGCGGTGCTCGAGGTTGCAGAGGATGTTGAGTGCGTCGGAGACGATCTGACGCGACTTCCGGCCCTTGATGTTGGCGATGAAGCCGACGCCGCAGGAATCCTTCTCCATGCCGAGGTCGTAAAGGCCCTCCGCCGGCGGGCGCCAGTCATGCTCGCGCCGAGAATCCTCAAGCAACGTGTCGGCCGGTTTCGAAGCCGCGGTCGCCGACAGGGTTTCTGTCACGATGTTTTCGCGCTCGAATTCCGACCCGCTCATCTCATTCCTCTCAAAAGGCTAAGGGCCTCACCGCATCGTCGGCGCACCTTGGACGCTTGCGGCACCCACCGGGCCACCGCTCGTCCGCCGCGAGCCGCAATTTCTTAAATTCAGGCTTGGGCGTTCAACGTCCCTGAGGAACGGCCTTGCCTGCACTGCCCTGGAGCTCGTGGCGCCACGGTTTCGTTGCAATCCCTGTGCCGGGACGGCTCCGCAATTGAGACAGCGATACTGTCCTAACTTCGACCATGCCAAATTTTTCTTTATCACACAAGCGCGTGAAAGTCCTCGGCCGCATGCGGATCGGCGCTTGGTGGCCCGGGGGAAAAGCCGCCCACTGGAGTTTGCGGCAGCGGCGCCCCGATCCGGCCCAAGGACCGCCGGATTTCGCAATGAAATTCGCCCTGGGCCGTCGGCGAGTGAGCAAAATGCTCCGGCCACGGTCCGGAGGCTGCGGGGTTTACAGGAGCTTTCGGTGATGAAGTTGTTCACGGGATCTTTGGCGGCGGGACTGGTCCTTCTAGCGGGCGGCGCGCAGGCGCAGGTGCCCGGGCCTTATGAAATCGGGCGCTCACCATACAGGCCGGCATCGGATTTCGACGCTCCCTACGCGGTGGCACCGCAACCGGTTCCCGGGCCGTACTACGAGCCCGGACCGCGCTACGGAGCCGCGCCGCAGTATGGATACGGTCCGGGACTGTTGCCGTCGACGGAAGTCTATTCCGTGCTGCGCGATAATGGATTCTTGCCGCTCGGTATCCCGAGGCTGCGCGGCTTCGTTTACACGATTGCGGCGCTCGAGCGCGGCGGCGAGGACGGCCGGCTGGTGATCGACGCACGCAACGGCCGGATTATCCGCTTCGTGCCGTCCCATCGCATGGGCGACGATTTCTACGACGAGCACAGCGCGCTTCCACCGGCTCCGCCGCCGCAGGCCCATGCTCCGGCCACGCCGGCCAACGTCCAGGCCGCGCCGCGGCCGCAGCGGCCGACCTCCCATGTGGCGAGCCGGGCGGTGCCGATGCCGAAGGCCAGTCCGGTCGCCGCCAAACCTGCACCGGCACCGGTCCAGCAGGCTGCAGCGCCTGCACCGAAGCCGACCGAAGTTCAGGCGGCAGCTTCGCCGGCGGTGACGGGTTCGGTCCCGGCCAAGCCCGCCCCGCAGATCGCGCCGACGCAGGAGATGCCGCAGGTGCAGGGCCTGGAGTGAGGCATCAAACGCGACGTCATTCCGGGATGGTCCGAAGGACCAGACTCGGAATCTCGAGATTCCGGGTTCACGCTTCGCGCGCCCCGGAATGACGTGCAAGGCGCAACGAAAAACGCCCCGGTGTCCCCGGGGCGTTTTCTCATGGCGGTGAGCTATTCGTGCTGTCCGGCGGCGGCTAGGATCAGGTCGGCGACCTTGTCGGGCTGCGAGACCAGCGACAGGTGGCCGGCGTCCAGCTCGACCGTCGTGGCATTCATCCGCTTGGCCAGAAATCGCTCGAGGTCAGGATTGATGGTGTAGTCCTGCTTCGACACGGCATACCAGCTCGGCTTGCTGTGCCAGGCGGCTGCGGTGGTGCGGCCGGCGAAAATGGAAGCCGTGGTCGGCCATTGCACGGCGTACAGAACTTTCGCGGCCTTGGGGTCGACGCCGTTTGCGAAATATTTCAGGAACGCGTCCTCGGATAATGTGGTGAAGCCGTCATGTTCCTGGACGCCCGCGCGCGCCGGACCGGCCGGAAATTTCTGTGAGAGTGCGACGAAATCCTCGCCGGCATCGGGCGCGCGCGCCGCGATATAGACGAGCCCGGTGACCTTCGGGTCGGTGCCGACTTCGCTGATGACGGTGCCGCCCCAGGAATGTGCCACCAGCACCGTCGGGCCATCCTGTTGCGCCAGTGCGCGGCGCGTTGCGGCCACGGAATCTTCCAGCGAGGTCAGCGGATTCTGAACTGCGGTGACGTGAAGTCCCGCTGCCTGCAGCCGCGGAATGACTTTCGACCAGCTCGAACCGTCGGCCCATGCGCCGTGCACCAGCACCACATTTTTCACTTTAACCGGAGCCGCGGCCTGCGCCGGCGCGGCAAGTATGCCGAACAATCCTGCAAACACACTGGCGGCGAGCGCCGCAACGATCCGTAACTTTGTCATCGATCTCTCCTGATTTGATACGTCTGTTGAAGCGCTGGGTGCAAAGGTGAATACGTCGTCGAACTGCAAGCGTTACGCGTCTCGGCCCCGCTGGTGCCGTGGCACGCGGTGAAATAGGCGTTGCGGAAGCGGACATCATTTAAATTCGCTGTTAATGAGCGCAGCCGGATTGTGTCGTCTTCGTCATGCGCAAAAAAAAACGCCCCGGTTTCCCGGGGCGTTTTCGCATTCAGCCAATACCGGCTGAACCTACCGTGTTACGCGGCGACCGAAGCGTCGACCACCTGCGGGGCCTGCGCGCCCGAATTGATCGGAATGCTGCGCGGCTTTTTGGCCTCGGGGATCTCGCGGACGAGATCGACGTGGAGCAGGCCGTTCTCGAGCGAGGCGTTCTTCACCTGCACGAAATCGGCGAGCTGGAAGACGCGCTCGAAGGCGCGTGCCGCGATACCGCGGTAGAGCACTTCGGATTTGTCCTTGCCGTTCTCGTTGGCGGTCTTCTCGCCCTTGATCGTCAGCGTGTTTTCCTTCGCGACGATCGAAAGTTCGCCCTGCGAGAAGCCGGAAACCGCAACGCTGATGCGGTAGGCGTTCTCACCGGTGCGCTCGATGTTGTAGGGCGGATAACCGGGGCTGCCGTCGGAGGTCACCTGATCAAGCAGGTTGAAGAAGCGGTCGAAGCCGACGGTGGAACGATAAAACGGGGTGAGATCGTAGGTACGCATAGATAGTCCTCCATTGAGCGACTGTTGCAATTAACCCGCCCGCCATCGGGCCGGGCTTTAGTCCTGTGCAGCCTCAGGGTTGGGAGCCTTGGGTTCCGGTTCCGAAACACTGGTAGCGGCCTGCACTCAGATGATATGGGAGGGATGAAAAGGCGTTCAAGAGGGCCCAAAATGGCCGTTTTTGATGCCCTCCCGACTTGATTTCCAGCCCCTACTAGCCGGTTCCCCTCATGACGCTTGTCTCGATCCCTGCCAATCCGGTTCCGGAGGACGTTGTCTCGGGCACCATCAAGACGCCCGACGGCGCGGAATTGCGGTTCGCCCGTTGGGCCCCGCCGGCGGGCCGCAAGGGCACGGTCTGCGTCTTCACCGGGCGCAGCGAGCCGATTGAAAAATATTTCGAGACGGTGCGCGATTTGCGCGATCGCGGTTTTGCGGTGGCGATGATCGACTGGCGCGGCCAGGGGCATTCCTCGCGCCGCCTGCGCGACCCGCGCAAAGGCTATGTCCGCGACTTCTCCGATTTCGAGGTCGATGTCGAAACGTTCGTGCAGCAGGTGGTGCTGCCGGATTGTCCGCCGCCCTATTTCGCGCTGGCGCATTCGATGGGCGGCGCGGTCATGCTGCGGGTGGCGCATGCGGGGAAACGCTGGTTCGACCGCATGGTGCTGTCGGCGCCGATGATCGACCTGCCGGGGCGCACGACGTCATTTCCGACGCGGGCGCTGCTTCGGATCATGCGGCTGATGGGGCAGGGCGGCCGCTACGTGCCCGGCGGCGGCGATGCGCTGACTGGAACGGAATCCTTCATCAACAATCCCTTCACCAGCGATCCCGTGCGCTATGCCCGCAACGCCGCGATCCTGGAAGAAGATCCGACCCTCGGCATCGGCTCGCCGACGGTAGCCTGGGCCGATACCGCGTTCAGGGCAATGCATACGTTTCGCGGCGTGAACTACCCGTCCGCGATCCGCCAACCGATCCTGATGCTGGCCGCCAGCAATGACACCATTGTTTCCACCGCCGCGATCGAGGAATTCGCCTATCACCTGCGCGCCGGCTCGCATCTGGTCATCGCCGGCTCCAAGCACGAGATCCTGCAGGAGCAGGACCGCTATCGCTCGCAATTCTGGGCGGCGTTCGATGCTTTCGTGCCGGGCACGCCGTTGTTCAAGTGACTCGTCATTGCCGGGCTTGCCGTCTCCGCTAAAGCTTCGCCTGCCTCACGCTGTGGTGCCCGGCGAAGCTCTCGGCGTAGCCGGGACCCGGCAATCCATCCTGCTTCGAATGAATCGTGTTGTCCGCTGGCGCGGACGATGCCTACGCGGGTCAAGCCCGCGTATGACAACTGTGTTCGTGGTTAGGCCGCCGGCTTCGGCAACCGTGCCGTGATCCGCTCGGGCAAGCGCCGCTCGACGAACAGCGTCCTGACCTCGGCGACGCTAAGGTAGCGCGCCTCGCCTTCGCCCTTGCCGAGGATTTTCAGCAGGACCGGCCATTCGCCCTTCATCAGGATCGGGAAGTACCAGCGCGCCGCATCGTTGCGCTTGATATTGTCTGCCATGAAGGCCTCGATTTCTTTCGCTGTCAGCCCGATCTCGATGCCTCCAGCGGGATCTTTGCAGTCCTTGCCGAAGCTGGCGAGCCGTTCGATTTGGTCTTCATGGACGTTTGCTTCGGCGTCGAGGATGCGTGAACCGCCGCCATGCTTGTCGAGCGGGCCGTCGCGCAGTTCGTCGAGCACGGCACCAGACCTTGCGCTCTTGAAAACGCGCAGCGGCCCGAGGCCGTTGGCAATGACGGCGATCATCGAGGCTTTCAGCCGCACCTTCTTTTGGGCAGAACCGGTTTCGCCGCTTGCCAATCCGATCATTTCGGAAAGCTGCGAGAGCGGCACGACATGGCCGCCGACATAGCCATTGGCGACCAATGCGCGCAGAAACGGGCAGGGATTATTGGGCGAAACGGCAATCTGTCCAATGGGGCTATCTGACATGGCTTCAATCTCAAAGGCGCAAAGTATGGGAACGGTCCGCCTTCAATGCGATACGGATGACGATCTTGAAAAAGAAAATTGGTGGCGCGCTACTTCAGGGTGTACGCAAGTTTTGGCGGAATTCGACGCCGTGTCAACCGACCGGCTCACACGCGCTCAGGAATCTGCGGCGAGCTTTGGCGAGGATTCGACGAGCGTCAATTTGCTGAAGGGGATGCCGGCCTTCAAAAGTCCATCGCGGAAATGAGCGATGTCGGCCGGGACCTTCCAGTTAAAATTCCGCAAAAATCGCTCGACGGTCAGCGTCGGATAGTTGCCGAGCAGGACCTCAGCAGCGTTGGCTGCTTCGGCGGTTCGTCCCAACTGGGCAAGCGCAGCCGCCCGTATCGCGAGCGCCTGCAGATGATTGGGATTTGCGTATAGAGCCTCGCGGGCCCATGACAGCGAGGCGTCGTATTGACCGAGAAGATAGTGGCTGAATGCGTTGAACGCCGCAAATTGGTATCGGGGATCGCTGTTACCGCGCTGTGCTGCCATCGTAAACAATTCGACGGCGGCCCGGTGTTCGCCGATGTACAGATGACACGCGCCGAGCACGCCACGGGCGCCCATGTCGTAGGGGTTGAGCCCGACCGCCCGCTTGGCGGCATCCATCGCTGCCTCGTAGTGCCCTTCCAGCGCATGCAGATAGGCGAGAATCTGAAACGCAAAGGACGAACGAGGATCGAGCCGCACACTGCTCTCCGCAAGGCTCATCGCGGTATCCCACACTTCGCGCGTGCCCTTGATCCACCCGAAATGGATGGCCTGGGTCTGGATGGTGGCGAGATAGGCACGCGCGATCGATAGCGTCGGATCGAGCGCGATGGCTTCCTTGAACAACCCGATCGCGATCTCGAAATCCGTCTTGGTCTGCAGGTAATAGTGCGACAGCCCCTTCAGGAATCGATCCCAGGCCGTGATGTCGTTCGACGAGGAGCGGGGCGGGGCGGACGCCTCCGCCCGGTAGATCTCGGCCGCGATCGCCGCCGACAGGCTGGTGGTGAGCTCGTCCTGCATCGCGAACAGGTCGCCCATATCGCGGTCGAATCGGCCGGTCCACAATTGCTCGCCGGTTTCAGGGGCGATCAACTCGGCGGTGACGCGGATCTTGTTGGCGGCGCGGCGTACCGAGCCCTGGATCAGGTAAGTGGCGTCGATCTCGCGCGCGATCAGGCGCGTGCTCACGTTCTTGCTCTTGAACGAGAACGTCGAGTTCCGGCTCAGCACCCGATAGAACGACTGCAGCGAAAGCGCGTGGATCAGGTCCTCGGTCAGCCCGTCGGCAAAATACTCGTCAGCGCTCTCGCTCAAATTCGCGAATGGGAGCACGCCCACGATCGCGGTGCGATACTGGGCAGGCAAATTCGTGGCCGATGTCTCGGACGCGGCTTTACGGGCCGGGCCGCTATCGACACCCCCAGGCTGCCAGGTCCAGACATGGATCGGCTCCTCGATATTCTTGAACCGGTAGGGACCAGCATCGACGAATGTGACGCTGAGGCGTTTGCCGGCCTCATGACAGGCCTTGCCCGAAACCGCCACGCCGCCGGGAGCGGCAACCGATTCGAGGCGGACCGCGATGTTGACGTCGTCGCCGAACACCTCGTCCTCGTCGGCCATCACGTCGCCCATGTGGATGCCCATGCGAAACTGCATGGCGCGATCGGCGGGCAGGTGTTCGTTGCGTTCCGCCATCACCATCTGCATCGCGACCGCGGCCTCGATGGCGCCGACGATAGAGGGAAATTCCAGGAGGAAGCCGTCGCCGGTATTCTTCACCAGGCGGCCGCCGTGATTGAGGATGATCGGATAGATCGCGCTTCGATGGGCCTTGAACGTGGCGTGCGTCCCCGCCTCGTCGGCCCCCATCATTCGGGAATAGCCGGCGACGTCAGCGCAGACGATGGCTGCCAGGCGTCTTTCCATGTCCCCACTATATCCCCAACGGCACCGGAATGGGCAGGATAACCACTACGCGGTCAGCCAACCAATTCCAATGTTTATAAAATATGCGCAATCTGGTGAAAGCCTGATTTGCTCATGATAGTACTGCAACCCCTCAAGGATTGGCATGTGCGCAATAAGGCCGAGGGTGCGCCCAAGGGGAACCGTCAAACGATGATAGAGACGCTCGGCATTCACCAACTCTGGCTCTTCATCCTCTCAGGACTGCTGCTCAATATCACCCCGGGGCCGGACACGGCCTACATTATCGGCCGCAGCATCCAGTTCGGATGGCGCGGCGGGGCGGCGGCGGCAACCGGGATCAGTGCCGGCTGCCTCGTTCACGTGTTCGGTGCCGCCATCGGCCTCTCGGCGCTGTTGATGGCGTCATCCGCGGCCTTTGCGGTCCTGAAATGGGCCGGGGCCGCCTATCTGCTGTTTACGGGTGTCCAGATGCTGCTGTCGCGTTCGCGCCCGCTGGCGGAGACGGCCGTGGCAGGCAACGAGACCTCGCTTGCCCGCGTGTTCTGGCAGGGCGCCCTGACCAATGTGCTCAATCCGAAGGTGGCGCTGTTCTTTCTGGCGTTCCTGCCGCAATTCGTGGCGGCGGAGTCTGCCCACAAGACGCTGGCCTTCCTGGTGCTCGGCCTGATCTTCATCACCAGCGGCACGTTGTGGTGCTTTTGCATCGCTGCCTTCGCAGCCCGGGCCGCGGGCCGGATCCGGCAATCGGCCGGCGCGGTAGCCTGGATCAACCGGGCGCTCGGCGGGCTGTTCGTCTATCTCGGCATCCGCGTGGCGATGCTGGAGGCGCGCTGATGCTTCAGCCGTGGATTGTCACGAAGGCGCTGCCGGCAAGGTAGAGGCCGAGCAAGATCATGGCGATCAGGAACCAGCGGCGGAACACGTCCGGCTGCATGCGATTCCGCACCGCCTGTCCGATGAACATGCCGGCAAAGGACGCCACCATCGCGACTGCGCCGGGCATCGCGGTTGCAGCCGTTAGCAGGCCCGCGGTGGTGAGATTGAAGGCGAGCGCCACTGTGGCGACGGTAAAGAACACGCCGAGCGCCTGCACCAGCTCGTCCTTCTCCATGCCGATCGCCTGCAGATAAGGCATCGACGGAATCACCTGAACGCCGGTCGCGGCCGACACCACGCCGGTGATCAGGCCTACGATGCCGCCGATCCATTTCTCGTCGCGGCGCGCAACCTTGAAGTGGAGCTTGCTGAGGCCGAGGATCGCGTAGATCACCAGCAATGTGCCGAGAACGACGGTGCCATAGGGCGCGTACGGGCCGGTCAAAAGTCCCGCGTTCAGCCAAATACCGGCGACGGTACCGACCATCAGCGGCCACAGCCGCCGCATGATGTCGCGCAAATACGGGCCGCCGAAGGTTTGCCAGATGTTGGTGACGATCGCCGGCACGATCACGATCGCAATCGCCTGCGCCGGCGGCATCGTCACCGCAAGCAGGCCCATCGATACCGTCGGCAGGCCGAGCCCGATCACGCCCTTGATGAAGCCGGCCAGCAGGAAGGCCGCGGCGATGAGAACGAGCAGGGAATCGAACATGGGTCGGACCTTGACGTATTGGCGCACCGGACACAATCTGGAGATTACGGAGATAGCCTTCGGATTGGCCGAAGGCTAGCAGCTCCCTCCGTCATTGCGAGGAGCGAAACGACGAAGCAATCCATCTATCCTTATGCCGCGCGATGGATTGCTTCGCTCCGCTCCAATGACGGCTTGGCTGCAGGTCCGCCCCCGCCAGGAATCCCGATGCGTTTTGATCTGGTCGATCTTCAGCTCTTCGTCGCCGTGGCCGAGACGCGAAGCATCACCAATGGCGCGCAACGGGTCCATCTCGCGCTGGCGTCGGCGAGTGAGCGGATCAAGGGCCTGGAAGAAGCGCTTGGCGTTTCGCTGCTCGCGCGCGGCCGCCGTGGCGTCGAACTGACACCGGCCGGCGAAAGCCTGCTCGATCATGCCAGGATCGTGCTTCACAATATCGAGACCATGCGCGGCGATCTCGCCGACTTTGCCCGCGGCATGAAGGCCACCGTCCGCTTCCTCGCCAACACATCGGGGCTTTCGGAATATCTGCCGAAGACGTTGGCAGCCTTTCTGGCTGCACATCCTCACATTTCGATCGACGTCGAGGAACGCGAAAGCAGCGACATTGCCCGCGCCATCGTCATCGGTGCCGCCGATCTCGGGCTTGCGGCCGAACACGCGCTTGCAGACAATATCGAGCGGATACCGTTCAGCGAAGATCGATTGGTGCTGGTTGCCGCACGGAACGACGAATTGGCTAATCGGCGGCAGGTTGATTTCGCCGAAGTGGTGAAGCGCGATTTCGTCGGCCTGATCAGCTCGATCGCGCTGCACGCCCATGTCAGCGGACAGGCGGCGCGTCTCGGCGCGCGGCTGCGCTTTCGTGCGCGGCTGAACAGTTTCGATGCGATTGGCCAGATGGTCGCCGCCGGCATCGGGATTGGCGTGATGCCTGAAGTCGCGGCAAAGCGATGCGCGCGATCGATGAAGATCAACGTCATCAGGATCAGGGATTCCTGGGCCAACCGGCGGCTCGTGATTTGTGCGCGGAGCTTTCGCGCGCTGCCCAAGCCCGCGCAGCAACTGGCCGAGCACCTCCGCAAATCTGCGCCACGTTGAACATGTGAGGGAGCGCGAATGCTGAAGGTCTGGGAAGCCCCGGCGTTACTTGCCGATGGCGAGGCCGGCAGCCTTGATGACGCGCGCCCATTTCTGGGCCTCGGTTCCGATATAGTCGCGAAAATGCCCCGGCGTGTTGCCGGCGACCGTCAGGCCTTGATCTGCAAGCTTCTGCTTCACCTGCGGATCGTTCATCGCCTCGTTGGCGACGCGGTTTAGGGTGGCGACAATCGCCCCGGGCACTCCGGCCGGCGCGATCATGCCGTACCAGTTTTCGATCAGGAGATCCGGCATGCCGACCTCCGCAGTGGTCGGCACCTCAGGTGAGGTGGGCGCACGTTTCGGAGCGCCAAGCGCAATCGGGCGCAGGCTGCCTGACTTGATGTGCGGCAATAACACCGGCAGATCGAGGAACGCCATCTGCACCTGCTGGCCGAGCAGATCGTTGATGGCCGGCGCAGCGCCCCGGTAGGGCACGTGCACGATGTCGATTCCGGCCGTCTGCTTGAGTAGTTCACCGGCAAGGTGTGGCATGCCGCCGACACCGGCGGATGCGAAATTGAGTTTCCCGGGCTGTGCCTTGGCGAGCGCGATCAGCTCCTTCATATCGCTGGCGGGCACGTTGCTGGCGACGACCAGCATCTCCGGCACCGTCGTCACCAGCGTGACCGGCGTGAAGTCCTTCGCCACGTCATAGGGCACCTTTTCCATCGCCGGGTTGATGACCAGCGCGCTCGCGCTCACGATTCCGATGGTGTAGCCGTCGGGGGCTGCCTTTGCGATCGCATCGGTGCCGAGCACGCCGGCCTGGCCGCCGCGATTGTCAATCACGACCGGCTGCTTTGTCATTTCTGACATGCGCTGGCCGACCAGCCGCGCAATGATGTCGTTGGGGCCGCCGGCCGGGAACGGCACGATCAGCTTGATCGGTTTGCTCGGAAAATCCTGCGCTGCCGCGACGGCTGGAAGCAGCACGGACAATCCGGTGAGAAGCACGCGAAGAGCCTTCAAGAAAGCCTCCGGTCACTTGTCATGGTCGGGCCTGCACGAAGCGCGATCTCGCGCCAGATGTCCCGGTTATTCGGTCTTTAGCACAGCCATAAGCAGGGATGCGGCTGTCCGCGCCGTGATGCTCACTTCGTCGTCATGACTCCCGCGTCCTTGATCACCTTCGCCCATTTCTTGATTTCGCTGTCGATGAAGCCGCGGAAATGCTCCGGCGTGTTGCCGACCAGCGTCGCGCCCTGGGCCGCGAGCTTTTCCTTTACGGTCGGATCGGCCATCGCTTCGGTCGTGATCTTGTGCAAGGCAGCGACGATTGCCGGCGGGGTGGCCGCGGGCGCCACCATGCCGTACCAGTTCTCGATGATCAGGCCGGGCATCCCGGCTTCCGCAGTGGTCGGCACCTCCATCGCGGTCGGCGCCCGCTCAGGCGCGCCAACCGCGATCGGCCGCAAGCTGCCTGCCTTGATCTGCGGCAACAGCACCGGCAGGTCGAGGAACGTCATCTGCACCTGCTGGCCGAGCAGGTCGTTCACCGCTGGCGCCGCGCCGCGGTAGGGCACGTGGACGATGTCGATGTTGGCCGTCAGCTTGAACAACTCGCCCGCCAGATGCGGCAGGCTGCCGGGACCGGAAGAGGCGAAATTCAATTTCCCCGGCTGCGCCTTGGCGAGCGCGATCAGTTCTTTCATGTCCTTGGCGGGGACGTTGGTCGCAACCACCAGCATCTCGGGCACGCTGGCAACCAGCGTTACCGGCGCGAAATCCTTCAGCGTATCGTAGGCGACCTTTTCCATACTCGGGCTGATGGCAAGCGCGCCCGCGCTCGAAATCGCGATGGTGTAACCGTCTGGCGCGGCCTTTGCGACCGCGTCGGTACCGAGCACGCCGCCCTGGCCGCCGCGGTTGTCGATCAGCACCGGCTGCTTTGTAATCTCGGATATACGCTGGCCGATCACGCGCGCGATAATGTCGTTGGGGCCGCCGGCTGGGAATGGAACGATCAGCTTGATCGGTTTTGCGGGAAAGTCCTGCGCCGAGGCTGGCGCTGGCAACAATAGCAGCACCAATCCAGCAAGCAGCTTGCTCGGCAGTCTCATGAATGCTCCCCGATGGCGCATCTGTTGTGCGCGTTGGCGGGCATCGTACGCGATAAACTGTTCTATGCAAGGTGCCGTCAGTTGCGGCGGAAGCCGAGTCTCGTCAGAGCAGGAGTTCGTCCGTACGTGCGAGCCTGACCGACCGCTGCGTGATCAAGTGGCTCCAGACCCAGTTGTGGTGACGAATGACGCTCGCCGCGTCGAGATGGGGCCGGTCGTTCACAGTATGGCCGTCGGTCACCACCACAACGTCGTAGTGGTTCGAAACGGCCGATCGGACCGTTGCATCGACGCAAAGATCAGTTGCCCACCCCGTGATGAGGATCCGGTCCGGCGCGATTTCCTTCAGGCGCGCCGCGAGATCGGTCCCGACGAAGGGATCGTTCAGGGTCTTGCGAATGACGATGTCGGCAGCCGCGCGATTCAGCTCCGGCAGAAGCGCCCAGCCCGACGTATCAGGCACGAAATCGTCTTCCGCGCCACTGCAATGCTGCACGAAAATCACCAGGCCTGAACGTTCGCGGATGCTGGCGGCGAGCCGGTTGATGCGCTCGATGACGCCGCTCAGATCGTGCTTCGGTTTCCCATTGAGAAGCCCGACCTGCATATCGACAACGATCAATGCGTCCATCGGGGTCCGGGGTCCTGTGCTCCTAGCCTTTCAGCAACTTCAGCGTGGCCTCGTGCACCCGGGCGTCGCCGGCGGCGACGATGCGGCCGCCGCTCTGGGCGGGTCCGCCCTCCCAATTGGTGACGACACCGCCGGCGCCGGTGACGATCGGGATTAATGCCGCGATGTCATAGGGCTTGAGTTCGGTCTCGACCACGAGGTCGAGATGGCCGGCCGCCAGCATGCAGTAGGAATAGCAGTCGCCGCCATAGCGCGACAGCTTCACCGCATGTTCGACTCGGCCGAAGATATCGCGGTCGGCGGCGTTCATCAGCAGCGGACTGGTCGTGAAGGAGGTGGCCTCGTTCAGCGACCCGCAGCGGCGCACCGTCAGCCTGCGCTCGCCCGATGGCCCGGAATAATGCGCTGAGCCGCTATCGCCGGAAAACCGCTCGCCGATATAGGGCTGGTGCATCATCCCGAACACCGGCGTGCCCTTGTGCAAGAGCGCGATCAGGGTGCCCCAGATCGGAAAGCCCGCGATGAAGGATTTGGTGCCGTCGATAGGGTCGAGCACCCAGACATATTCGGCATCCTCGCGCTCGTTGCCGAATTCCTCGCCGACGATGCCGTGCTGGGGGAAATTGGCCTTGATCAGGCGGCGCATGACGGCCTCGGCGGCGCGGTCGGCCTCGGTGACCGGATCGAAGTCGCTGGCGCTCTTGTTGTCGATCGAAAGTGAGGTCCGGAAGAACGGCAGGATGGTCTCGCCCGAGGCGGTAGCAAGCCGCCCGATAAACGCTGTAAAATCGATAACCGTCACGGCTGTCCCTTACCGCACTAGAAATGCCGTCTCTTGCCTAGCCCAATCCGGGCTGCCGCGCATCGCCAACGGCACGTTATTCCCATTCGTCTTGCGAACGGACTTTCGAATCGGCTTTCGAAAAGGCTTCGTTTAGGCGTGGATTTTTGGTTAGCGCGGCCATCACGAAGTCGCGATTTTTGGCATACCAGCACTGCAGTAAGCACGGAACTCACGCGACGTTTGTTGTAAGTAATTGATATTATTTAACTAAAAGGCCGGATTCGCCGGTGTGCCGATTCGCCAGACTGAGCTTGTTTGCACCGGAAGAGATCCGAAAACACTTGCCTTTTGTGCAGCGCGGTCGCATATTGTTGCGGTGCGGTAGCGCCTCGCGCTATCGCTGCCCTCCTTGGGCGTTTCCTCCCTAGACTTGGGCCGCTTGTTCATTCAAGCGGCCCTTTTTTCTTTTGGGGTAGATGTCATTCCGGGGCGCGAAGCGAACTCAGATGCGCAGTCGCGCATCTGAGAATCTCGAGATTCCCAATGCGCAATTGCGCATCTGAGGTCTGGTCCTTTCGGACCATCCCGGAATGACAATCTGACTTCTACTCCGCCGCTGCCTGGAACGGGCCGAGATCGCCGAGCGGCACCTGCGCCAGCGCGTTCGCCAACATCGCGAAATCAGTGACCACCTGGGCAAAGCGCGGGCTGCGCTCCCTGCGTCGCTCATCCATGTAGATCGCTCGGTTGAGTTCGAGCTGCACGGTGTGCAGGCCGCTCGCAGGGTTGCCGTAGTGCTCGGTAATGAAACCGCCGGCATAGGGTTTGTTGCGGCCGATCGAATAGCCGAGCCCGCTCATGATCTGCTCGACGACGTCGGGCAAGAGGCTCGCGCAGCTGGTGCCGTAGCGATCGCCGATCACGATATCCGGCCGCCGCGGCTCGTCTCTGGACACGCCGACCGACGGCATCGAGTGGCAATCGACCAGGATCACGGTCCCGAACGCCTGATGGGCCTTGTTGATCAGCCGCCGCAGCGCGCGGTGGTACGGCTTGTAGAGCGCCTCGATCCGCCCCAGCGCATCATCGACGGAAAGCCGCTCGCGATAGATTTCCTGCCCGTCGCCGACCACGCGCGGGATGGTGCCAAGGCCGCCGGCCACCCGCATCGAACGGGTATTGGCAAAGCTCGGCAGGCGGCCGGTGAACATCCGTGGATCGAGTTCATAGGGCTCGCGATTCACGTCGACATAGGAGCGGGGGAAATTGACCCGCACCGTCGGAAAACCCTGGTCGCTCAGGCCACCGATCAATTCGTCCATGAACGAATCCTCGGACCGGCGCAGCGCGGCGAGGTCGATCCGGGAGGCGTTGAGGAATTCGGACGGATAGACCGAGCCGGAGTGGGGCGAGTTGAAGATGATCGGCGCCCGCCAATGCTGCGGCTCCACGATCTCGAAGGGAGGCGACAGTTCGCCATCAAACTGGGTCATCGTCGGGCGCCGTCCCTTGAATGTCCGCATTTCCCTTCGGCCAGTCGATCATGCGACCGATTCTGCCGGAGGGCAGGGTGTTGTAAGAATACATTGTCCGTAATCGTAATCATTCTGCCAAGCGAAAAAAGCCACCGTTCTCCTGGAAGGTGTTGTAAACGCCTGAAAAGCGCCGCCTTGATCGATCCTGATGCGCGCCGCTACAAAAATAGCGCCGCCCGCTGCCGCCAAGAAGCCGTTACCTTTCACCCGAAATTTACCCTCTGTCGGTCTTAGTGAGCGCAATGATCCTCCAAGCCAGGTTCGACGACTGACCGCCATGCACAAGATCCTCCTCGCCGAAGACGACAACGACATGCGACGTTTCCTGGTCAAGGCGCTGGAAAACGCCGGGTTTCAGGTCTCGCCCCACGACAACGGCATGTCGGCCTATCAGCGGCTGCGCGAGGAGCCGTTCGAGATGCTGTTGACCGATATCGTGATGCCCGAAATGGACGGCATCGAGCTGGCGCGCCGTGCCTCGGAACTCGACCCCGACATCAAGATCATGTTCATCACCGGCTTTGCCGCGGTCGCCCTGAATTCCGATTCGGAGGCCCCCAAGAACGCCAAGGTGCTGGCCAAGCCCGTTCACCTCCGCGAACTGGTCAGCGAAGTGAACAAGATGCTGGCGGCCTGATTCGGCGGCTATTTCGTTCGAAAAGGCACCAGAAATTAGTCCCGAGCATCCTTGCCCGGGCGCTTTGGAGCCGATATACGGACCCCACCCAATACGAATAAAGCTGGAGCGGGATGACAGGTCATCCCATTCTGGGGCGCGTAGCTCAGCGGGAGAGCACTACCTTGACATGGTAGGGGTCACAGGTTCGATCCCTGTCGCGCCCACCAGCCTTCGCTTGCTTCGCAAGCTACGGCTAGGCAAGCCACATTCTCCTCTATCGTAGCGAAGCAAGCGAAGGCTGCCTCGCCGAAGCCACTTGGCGAAGGCGGGCTGCGGCCGCGAACTACAGACCGGCAGCATCAAGAACTCGTCCACCGCGATTTGATCCCGGCGAACCTCACGCCGGTAACCCCGCCTTGAGCAGGCCGGCCTCATGCCGTCGGCGGTCTGCCTCATGCTTGTAGTGCTGGGTGGCGAGATAGCCGGCCACCGAGAAACCCGGCTCAAGCCTCATGACCTCTGCGGCATGGGCGGAGGCCGCAACGGCGTCGCCCATCTGTGCGAAAATGGCGGCCAAGAAAGCGTGATGGGTGAAGTCGGGCCGCGTGATCCGCGCGAAGGCCTCGGCGGCTTCCGCAAATTTCTCCGCGCAATAATACGCGCGACCGAGGTGGTTCCAGAAGCGCTCGGGGTGGAACGGGTTGAGGCGCATCGCCTTCTTGATCCAGTCGATCCCTTCTTCCGGCCGCCCCAGCCAGGTCAGAAACTCGCCCTGTTGCACCACGACCAGATCGTAGTTCGGATTGAGTGCGAGCGCCCGCTCCTGATGGTAGGCGGCTCTGTCATGATCGTCGCGCGTCAAGTTCACCGCGGCCAGGATGCGGTGAACGTCGCTGTCATTATCATCGAGCGCCAGCGCGATCTGCAACTCGGCAGCCACGTGCTGGAAGGTGACGTCGCGATCTTCGCACCATCCATAGATCCAGGTTTGGCCCAGCACGCACGCCTTCCAGGCATGGGCGTGCGCATAATTCGGATCGAGCGCGATGGCGCGGTCGAGCAGGGCCTGCGCCTCGGCGTTGGCGTCGCGCTGTGAGCGGTGGTGCAGCACCTTGGCAGCCAGCACGCACTCGTAGGCCGCCATGTTGTCGGTCCGCTTGCGCTTCGCGCGTTCGTGCGTGGCGGCCTCGACACGGCCGGGAAGGGTGGCCACGATCGCTCCGGTCACTTCGTCCTGAATGGCGAAAATGTCCTCCAGCTTGCGGTCATATCGTTCCGCCCAGACGTGCCGGTCGGTTTGCGCGTCGATCAGCTGCACGGTGACGCGAACGCGATCGCCGACCTTGCGCACGCTACCCTCGAGCACGTATTCGACGTCGAGCTCGCGTGCGACCTCCTGCACTTTTACCGCTTTGCCCTTGTGCACGAAGGTCGAGTTGCGCGAGATGACGAGAAGGTCGCGGAAGCGCGACAACTCGGTGATGATGTCCTCGGTGAGGCCGTCGGCGAAGAATTCCTGCTCCGGATCGCCGCTCATATTGACCAGCGGCAGCACGGCGATGGACGGCTTTCGGGTCGTTATCGTCGCTGCCGTGCCGTCCTTGCCACTTGCCGAGGCCTCTGCTGCATCCGGTTCTAACCGCACCCGAAAGACGTGGATCGGGCGGGTGATATTCTTGAGGTTCTGATTGCCGAGATCCTCAAAGGCGATGTCGTCGATCCGGTCGCCGACTTGATCGCGCACCGCGCCCGAGACGCAGATCCCGCCCGGCTCCGCGAGCACTTCGAGACGGGCCGCGACGTTGACGCCGTCGCCGAAAATGTCGTTGTCCTCGATGAGGATGTCGCCCAGATTGATACCGATGCGGAACTGGATCCATCGTGCCGGCGATACGTCGGCATTGCGCCGCGCCATCCGGCGCTGGATCTCGGCGGCGCATGACACCGCGTCAACGACGCTGTGGAACTCCACCAGCATGCCGTCGCCGGTGGTCTTGATGATGCGGCCACGGTTCTTGGCAATCGAGGGATCGATCAGCTCGAGCCGATGGGTCTTGAGACGCGCAAGTGTCCCCGCCTCGTCGACCTCCATCAGCCGGCTGTAGCCGACCATGTCGGCGGCAAGGACTGCAGCGAGTCTTCGCTCGGGTCCGGGCGCTTCCATTTTGCCTCGCTGACGGGCACTCTAGCAGATTTGCCGCGCCGGCCAAGGTTGCGCAGCGGGTGCCCCGATCCGACCACGGTCCGGAACGCTAGTTTAGATTGCAGCGACGTGACGCAAAATGTGAAGTTTCACGCCTGATGACGGGGCAGCGCCAGCAGCGCGGTGAGGATCGCAGGCGCATTGAGCACCGCGAACTTCTCGCGCTGGCTCAGAAACCCCGCCGCCTCCTCGAAAGTTTCGGCATCTTCGATTTTTGCGCGCGCGATCGCGAGATGCGGATCGACGTCGCCGCGCTTCCGCGGCCTTTGTCTGGAGAGGTTGTTCAGGTGTGCTTCGAGCAGGCGAGCATCGTCGAGCAATTCGCGCAGCGGGCATGCGAGCGACGAATGCGGCGCGCTCGCGAGCTCATTGGCGCGCGCCAGCACCGGCGGCGGCGCCGTCTGCTCGGGGGTTTTGAACAATCCGGACCTGCGGTTCGCACCCGACGATGACGACAGCATCGCGATCGGAATGGAAAGCAACAGCCCGAGGATCACCGGCGTCATCCACAGCAGCAACGACAGCGACACGGCATAGGCGCTGATGGCCATGGCGATGCCAATCAATGTCGGCACTGAATAGGTGCTGAGGATGTCACGCTGCGCGACCGCGCCATCGTCCCGGCGCTGAACCTGCCATCCTGCGTCGCGCCCGAACAGGATTCCGCCGACAGCGGACGACTGGAAGACCATCATGACAGGCGCGGTCAAACCGGAAAGGATTGTCTCGGCACCAATGCCGGCAAGCACCAGCGGACCGCCGCCGAACTTCCTGCGCGTGTCGCGATCGGCAAGAAGCACGATGAAGGCCAGCAGCTTCGGCACGATCAGCATTCCCATCGTGCCTGCAAATACCCATGCTGCAAGGACCGGGTCCTGCGCCGGCCATTGCGGAAACAACGAATAGCCTTTCGGAAAATATTCGGGCCGTACGAACTGCGCTTGCAACGAGACCAGGATTCCGAAAACAAGAAAGATCAACCAGAGCGGCGCGGTGAGATATGACCCGATCCCCGTCAGCAGATGAAGCCGCGAGACCCAATGAAAGCCGCGGGTCGGCAGCAGTGCCAGATGCTGCAGATTGCCCTGGCACCAGCGACGGTCACGCGCGGCAAAATCCGAAAGCGTGGGCGGAGATTCTTCGTAACTGCCGCGGAGCGTCGGCGTCATATGGATGGCCCAGCCGCCGCGCCGCATCAGCGCCGCCTCGATGAAGTCGTGGCTCATGATATGCCCGCCGAACGGCTTGCGTCCCCGGAGTTCGGGTAGCCCTGCATGTTGCGCAAAGGCGCGGACGCGAATGATGGCGTTGTGGCCCCAGTAATTGCCTTCCGAGCCATGCCACCATGCGATCCCAGCGGCCAGCATCGGACCGTACAGGCGGCCTGCGAATTGTTGCCAGCGCGCGAAGAGCGATCTGGCATTGACGATGACCGGTAGCGTCTGAATCAGCGCGGCCTTCGGATGCGTCTCCATCGCGGCAACAAGCCGAACGATGCTGTCGCCGGTCATCAAGCTGTCGGCGTCCAGGATCAGCATGCATTCATAATTGGAGCCGAACCGCCTGACCCACTCCTCGATATTGCCCGACTTGCGCGCGGTGTTCTCAGGGCGGTGGCGATAGAAGATTGCGGCGGTGCTACCGACGTCCTGCCGAAGCTTGAGAAAACATTTTTCCTCGGCGATCCAGATCGCGGTATCTGTGGTGTCGCTCAGCACGAACCAGTCGAACTGCGCGCCGTGTCCGGTCTGGTCGACCGATTCATAGATCGCCTGCAATCGTGCCAGGACACGATGAGGGTCCTCATTATAGGTCGGCAGCAGCATCGCGGTGCGGCTGTGGATCGCGGGCAGGGACGCGTTGGCGTCGATGCCGAGCTCATCCTTCCTTCTCATCAGCAGCACGAAGAAGCCGCAAAGCGCCGACATGAAGGAGAAGGCGATCCATGCAAACAGCAGCACGAACAGTGCAAGGATGATCGACTCCAGGACCGTGACACCGCCGACCCGGAGCACCCGGTACATCTCATAACAGCCTGCCGCGGTCAGGATCGCAGTGCCCGTCAGAACGAAGGCGCGCCGGATCCACATCGGCGCAAAATCGGGCGCCGGTGGCGGATCGAATCGCCGCAAGGCCTGCACTGTCATGTCCGTCGGCGATTCCGGAGGAAGGAAATCGGTCAGCGGGATATCCCGATTCCCGGGCGCGCCGCCGGGTTTCGTCAAGGTGTCCATCGATAAACCCAGACCTCCGATACCGCCTCTTCGTTCTGCACGAGCGATGCGCGGAGTTCGACCGGGGTCTTTTCCTTCAACAACTCGAAGCTCAATCGCCAGCCGCCCGTCGCCGGGTTTGGCTGGGTAACGATGTTCTGGATCTTCGCCTTCTCGGCCGTCACGACGCCGCGCAAGCTTTTCGGATCGACCGATTTCAGCCGCTCGCCGGTCACGTCGAGCACGAAAATCGTGGCGTTGTCGCCTCTCGCGCCGATGCCGGTTCGGGAAAATCGCGCGAGCGAGCTGGGCTTCGGCGCATCGGCTCCCCAGTGCAAACGATAGGTGTAGGTGTGCTCGCTCTTGGCCGGCAAGGCTGCTTTGGGGCGCCAGAACGATGCGATGTTGTCGTGAATCTCTTCCTTGGTCGGAATTTCGAGCAGCTTCACCTCGCCTTCGCCCCAATCGCCGATCGGTTCCGCCCACAGGCTCGGCCGGCGCTCGAAATTCGATTCCAGGTCCTGATAGGCGAAAAAATCCTTCTGCCGCTGCATCAGGCCGAAGCCGCGCGGATTGAGGTCGGCAAACGAAGAGACCTGAAGGTCGCGCGGGTTGTGCAGCGGCCGCCAAAGCTCCTCGCCGCGGCCGTTGAATATCGCAAGTCCGTCTGAATCATGGACCGACGGGCGGAAGTCTTCGACGTCCTTGCGGTCGTTCGGCCCAAAGAAGAACATGCTGGTCATCGGTGCGAGGCCGGCTTGTTGCAGTTCGACGCGCGGATAGATCGCCATTTCGACGTCGAACACGGTGGTGTCGCCGGGGCGGATGGTGAAACGGTAGGCCGCGGCGGCGCTCTCGCTGTCGAGCAACGCGTGCACAACGATGGAGTTGGCGCCCGGCGCCGGCTTTTCGATCCAGAACGTCTTGAAGAACGGGAATTCTTCGCCCTTGGCTTCGCCGGTGTTGATGGCGAGCCCCCGCGCCGAAAGGCCGTACAATTGCCCTTTGGCAACGGCGCGGAAATAGCTTGCGCCGAGAAACACGCAAACTTCGTCATAATAATCGGGTTTGTTGATCGGCGCATGGAGCCGGAACCCGGCAAAGCCGAGATCGACTGCCGGGCCGGGCGGCGCCAGATCGCCGAATGAAAACAGGTCGGGCCGGTAGACGATTGGCGCCGCCTGGCCGCTTTTTACCTCAAAGATATCGACCCGGTTCTTGTAAAAAAATCCGCGATGAAAAAACTGCACCTCGAACGGCAATTTTTCGCCGCGCCACAGCGCGCGGTCCGGCAAGAATCGGATCGCCCGATAACGGTCGTAATTGATATTGGCGAGATTGTCGGGCAACTTCTCGCTTGGCGCCTTGTAGGGTTTGCTTGCGAGGTCGCGCGCCATTTGCCGTACGATGGATCGATCGAACGGCACAGGCTGGGCACGGGCGACGGACAAAATCCCGGACGCGATGCCGGTTGCCAACGGTAACGTAGAAGCTGCGAGGAAATCCCTGCGATTCACGAAACAACCTCGCGGTTACTGACGCCGACCATCAGCAACGCAGCGCATACCGGACGGTTCCCGCGCCGGAATAGAACTGCCGTTTTTTCCCGGGTGCCTACGATCTGATCACGAGCGCGCTAGCTTCGTAGCGTATGGCTTATCCGCGTGACCACGTCGTCCCACTGGCGTTTTTCGGAGACGGGATAATTGATCAGCACGCAGTTCAGGGTGCCGTTGCCGCGGTTGCAGCGGTTGTACCAGATCCGGTCCTTGCGAATGCTGGACACAACGAAGAAATCAGGCGTGATCCGCTTGTAGCTGATGCTGGCAGGCGGCCGCATCTTGGCCAGGAACGTGGCGGGCGAATCGTTCCGGGGATTGGGAACGGACTGCACTGTCAGGTCGGCGCGGCCGTCATCGGTAAAAAAGCGCCGTCCTGTGCCGCCTTCCGGCGGTCCGGCGTCGACGGTGAAGATCGAGACCGGCATGTCGACGCTGGTCCCGGTGCTCGCGATCACATATCGGCGCCACTCGGTGCCGCCGGCAAAGGCTAGAGTTGGAACGAAGCTCAAAGCGACGATGGCAGCGCAAAGGTGCGGCACACGCATGGAACGGCCTCCGGTCGATTCGATATAATCGAATCGATCGACGTTCGTTCCAGCCGCGACAGCGTCGTTAGCGCGCAGCCTCGCCCGCAATATGTTTACCCGCGATGTAGCCAAACGTCAGCGCGGGGCCGAGCGTGATGCCGGCGCCGGGATAGTTGCCGCCCATGATGCTCGCCATGTCGTTGCCGGCGGCATAAAGGCCCGGGATCGGTTGGCCGTGTTCGTCGAGCGCGCGGGCATACGCGTCGGTCTTGATACCGGCATAGGTGCCGAGATCGCCGACCACCAGCTTGATCGCATAAAACGGCCCGTCCTTGATCGGCGCGACGCAGGGGTTCGGTCCGTGCAGCGCATCGCCCTGGTAGCGGTTATAGGCGCGCGAGCCCTTGCCGAAGGCAGGATCGCGGCCTTCCGCGGCCGAGGCGTTGAACTCGGCGACCGTTGCCTCGAGCCCCTGTCGATCGATGCCGGTTCTGTCGGCCAGTTCAGCCAGCGTTGCGCCGCGCTTGAGGTAACCGGTGGCGAGATGATGGCGAAGCGGCATCGGAAACGGAGGCACGCAACCAAGGCCGTATTTTCGCAGCGCGCGGTGATCGCACACAAGGAACGCGGTGATCTCCTCGCCTGGTTTTGCCGCCTTCACCATCGCCTGCACGAAGTCATGATAGGAATTTCCTTCATTGGCAAAGCGCCTGCCGTCGCGCATCACCGCGATGACGCCGGGTTTGGCGCGGTCGATGAAATGCGGCATCACGCCCTTGGAGCCGTCCTTGCGCTCGGTGATGGAGACTGGCACCCAGGCCGCTGCGTTCGGCAACGCATCTTCGATGCGCCCGCCGGCGGTCTCCGCCAGCCGCAATCCGTCGCCGGTGTTGCCGACCGGGCCCGGCGAAAAATGCTCGGCGCCGGTGGGCGCGTGCGGAAACATCATCTTGCGCCTCGCCGCATCGTGCGGAAAGCCGCCGCAGGCGAGCACCACGCCGCGCTTGGCGTTGACGCGGATCAGCTTTCCGTGGCGCTCGACGACCGCGCCGCGCACCGCGCCGTCCTCGACGATCAGTTCGTGAACCGGTGAGGACAGGCACAGCGGAATTTTCAGGTCAAACGCAGATTTCGCCAGCCGCCCGGCCAGCGCATTGCCATTGGTCAATGTCATGCCGCGGCCGTGGCGCATCACGTCCATCGCATGCTTCGACAAGCGTTTTGCGACATAGATCGCCGAAGTCAGCGACTTGGTCGCGCGCATGAAATGGACGATCTCCTTGCCCGATCCCAGCATCATGCCGAACACGGTGAGTTCGGGGAGGGGATTGCCGAGATCCCTGATATGCTCGCCCAGCTCGCGGCCATCGAACGGCCGCGTCACCATCGAGCGGCCGCCCTGCGCCCCGCCGGGGGCTTCCGCGTGGTAATCCGGAAAGGTCAGCGGCATGTCGAACTGTACCGCCGTTTTGGTCGTGAAAAAATCGACGGCCTTTGGCCCTTCGCTCAAGAACGCGTCGACCCGCGCGGCATCGAAACTGTTGCCGGCTTCATGGCGCAGGTAGGTTCGCGCTTGGTCCGGGCTTTCCTCGATGCCCCACGCTTTCGCCAGCGAAGTACCGGGAATCCACAGCCAGCCGCCGGAGCGCGCCGTAGTGCCGCCAAAACGCGGCTCTTTCTCGACGATGAGAACGTTGAGCCCGTGATGCCCCGCGGTGACGGCCGCCGACATCCCGGCACAGCCGGAGCCCACCACCAGCGCGTCGCATTCGTAAGTCTCTTGTTCGTTGCCGGCCACGCGATCCGCCCTTGCTTGATGTTCTTGGGCGGGCATTTGGATGAGGAAAGATTTATCTGTCAATCGCGGGTCGTTTCCCTCCCTTCTCCCCTTGTGGGAGAAGGTGGCGCGAAGCGCCGGATGAGGGGTTCTCTCCGCGGAGCCAGACCCCTCATCCGTCTCAATCGTGCTTTGCACGATTGATCCACCTTCTCCCACAAGGGGAGAAGGGTGGATTGCAGCGTTGCGCCGCTGTGCGGCACGGGCAGGGCGGCCACGCGCTTAAGCGCTTGCGCTGTCCTGGCATCGGCGGCACATTTGTCCGCGCGACACCAAGATCGCCGTGACGAATATCCGAGGAACCCTGATGGCGGCCACGCGGATCGATTGCGACATCCATCCCGCCGTGGGCGGCACCCGCACCACGCTCTTGCCCTATCTCGACGATCACTGGAAAGAGCAGGTCGTCAGCCGTGCCATCGACGGCCTCGACCTCAACTCCTATCCGCCCAACATGCCGTTCACCGGCCGCGCCGACTGGCGGCCGGCCAATGGCAAGCCGGGCAGCGATCTCAAGATGGTGCAGCACGGCGCGTTCGATCAGCTCGGTTCGAGCCACGCGATCTGCAACGTGGTCTATGGCGCACAGGCGGTGTTCGATCCTTACATGGCGGCCGGCTTCTGCAAGGCGATCAATGACTGGATCGCGGCCGAGTGGCTTTCGAAAGATTCAAGACTGAGCGCCTCGATCGTGTTGCCCTTGCAGGCGCCGGATCTGGCGGTGGACGAAATCGAGCGCCGCGCCGGCGACAATCGCTTCGTCTCCGTGCTGGTGCTGGCGCAGGGCGAAACGCTGCTCGGACGCCGGCACTACTGGCCGGTCTGGCAAGCCGCCGCGAAGCACAAGCTGCCGGTCGTGATCCACGCCGGCAGTGCCTATCGCACCGCGCCGAGCTCGATTGGCTGGCCGTCCTATCGTTACGAATATTATCTGGCCGAAGCGCAAGCATTCCAGGCCCAGCTCTTGAGCCTGATCTATGAAGGCGTTTTCGGAAAGTTCCCCGATCTCAAGGTGGTGCTGATGGAGTCGGGCGTGAGTTGGCTGCCGGCCTTCATGTGGCGCGCCAACAAAACCTGGCGCGGCGTGCGCGTCGAGGTGCCCTGGGTCGAGCGCGAGCCGGCCGCAATCATCCGCGACCATATCCGCGTCACCATGCAGCCGTTCGACGGTCCGCCGGACGGCGCCGGCGTTGCCGATGTCATCGAGCAGATCGGCTCCGACAAGATGTTCCTGTTCGCATCCGACTATCCGCACTGGCAGTTCGACGGCGACGATCCGATGCCGCCGCATCTGCCGGCCAGCATTGTCTCGCGCATGTGCGCGGACAATCCGCTGGAGACTTTTCCGCGGCTGAAGCTCGCTGCTTGAACTTGGATACGCAAGGAGGATCGCATGAGTGATGTCATCGACCGTCCCATCCTCGCCGAGCAAGTCGCCGCCCAAAGCCGGCTGCGCATCATCGATTGCGATGTGCATCCGAGTATTCATGCGCATTCCGATATCGAGCAGTTCATGCCGAAGCGCTGGCAGGAGCATTTGCGCACCTACGGCAGTCATCTCCGCACGCCCTACATCGGCACCACGCCGTATCCGCGCTCCTCGCCACTGATTGCGCGCCGCGACGCCTGGCCGCCGACCGGTGGGCCTCCGGGCTCCGATCTCGATTTTATGCGCAAGCAGCACCTCGATCCACTCGATATCGAGTTCGGAATCTTACAGGTGCTCGATCTCTTCATCTTCTCGCAGCAGAACCTGGAATTCGGCGCCGCGATCCAGCGCGCCATCAACGACTGGCAACTCGCGTTCTGGTCCGACCGCGATCCGCGGCTGAAGGCCTCGATCCTCGCCGGCCAGGACGACACGGAGTTCGCGATCGCCGAGATCGAGCGATGCGCGAAAATCGGCCGCTATGTGCAGATCAACGTTTGCCCGCGCGCCAACGAGCCGCTCGGGCGGCGTCGCTACTGGCCGATCTATGCACGCGCGCAGGAACTCGGTCTGCCGCTCGGCATTCACGTCGGCGGCTATGGCGGGCACGCGCCGACCGGCGGCGGCTGGCCGTCCTATTACGTCGAGGAGCACCAGTCGAACGCGCACACTATGGCGGCGCAGCTCACCAGCCTCGTGCTCGAAGGCGTGCCTGAGCTATTCCCGAACCTGAAGATCGTGTTCATCGAGGGTGGCTTCGGCTGGATTCCGTCTGCCACCTGGCGCATGGACCGGCATTTTGAGGCCTTCCGTAGCGAGGTGCCGCATCTCAAGCGCCGTCCGTCGGAGTATGTGAAGGAGCATTTCTGGTTCACGACGCAGCCGATCGACGAACCCGACGAAGCAAAACATCTGCGCTCGCTGATTGAATGGGTCGGCGCCGATCGCCTGCTGTTCTCGTCGGATTACCCGCATTGGGATTTCGACGACCCGCGCTACGCGTTCAAGACGCCGCTGACCGAGACCGAGCGCCGCAAAATCTTCAATAGCAACGCCCGCGCGCTCTACAAGCTCTGAGTAACGACAGGATCACATGGCCCGTCACATCATCGCCCGCACCTCAGACATCCCGCCCGGCAGCAACAAGGTGTTCGGCGTCGAGGGCCGCGACGTCGTCGTCTTCCATGTCAACGGAGAATTCTTCGCGCTGCTCAATCGCTGCCCGCATGAGGGCGCGCCGCTGGAGAAGGCCGCCTGCGTGGCGCGGCTGACCTCGCCGGAGCCCGGCGTCTACCAGCGCTCCCGCGTCGGCGAGCTCTTGCGCTGCCCATGGCACGGCTGGGAATTCGACATACGAAATGGGCAATCCTGGTTCGATCCGAAACGGGTGAAGGTGCGCTCGTATCCGGTCGCGGTCGAGAGCGGCGAGGAATTGCAGAAGGGGCCATACGTGGCCGAGACGTTTCCGGTGCATGTCGAGGACAGCTACGTCATCATCGAGACGTAGCTGTCTGCCACGTTTCGCCGGGCATAACTCCCAAAGTCGTCCCGGCCTTGAGCCGGGACCCATAGCCACCGCTGCTGGCGATGGACAGAGCTGCGGCCCCGTCGCACCAGAGATCTGACATCGGCGGTTATGGATCCCGGGTCGCGCTTCGCTTGCCCGGGACGACCGGAGGTGTCAGCCCATCGACCATCGCGCCGACGATGATCGCGATCTCCTTCCGCAACGCCTCCACCGGCACCGAGATCAGCTTCTGCTCGAGGCCGAGCAGCACCATGCCATGCACGGCCGAGAAAAGACTGCGGGCAGTCACGCCCAGTTCGGCCGGCGTTCGTTCTGGAAACAGCGTGGCAAGCGGCTGGTAGATGTGGCGGAACAGATTCATCTGCTCGCTGATGGCCCATTCCGGCACCGGCTTGCCCGGTGCCATGCGGTGCTCGAACAGCGCACGCCACAGCTCGAGATTTTCGGCGGCGAAATCGCAATAGGCGACTGCGATGCGGACCAGCGTCTCGCGAGGCGAGGCGGAGCCATCGGCTTCGGCGGCCGTAAGTGTGGCGTCCAACCGCCCCAGCGTCCGCGATCCGACCCGCAGGATCAATTCGTCCACGTCTTCGACGAGGTTATAAACCGCGCCGTTGGCGATGTTGATGTCCCGCGCCAGATCGCGTGTTTTCAGGCCCGCCAGACCGCCTGCGGCAATCCGTCGCTCCGCCGCTTCGATCAGAAATTCCCGAAGTTTGGCTCGTCTTTCCAGTGCTTTAGACATCTTCCACCAATCTTGAGCGCTGCTCAAAATAATTGTTGAGCAATGCTCAAGGCACTGCTACAACCATCTCGTGAGCAATGCTCATAACACAGGGAGCTACGGATGTTCAAAACTGTTTTGACGCTTTTCCGGGGCAGCGTGGCTGTCGCGGGTGAAGAACTGGAAGACCGCGCGGCGCTGCTCATTCTCGATCAGCAGATGCGCGATGCGGCGGCCGCCGTCGAACGTTCCAAGCGCTCGCTGGCGCTGGCGATCGCGGGCGACCAGCAGGAGGGTCGCCGTCTCGACGCTACCAATGCCCGGATCGCCGATCTCGAAGTCCGCGCCACCGCCGCGCTCGATGGCGGCAGGGAGGATCTCGCTCGCGAGGCGGCGCAGGCGATCGCCAATCTCGAGGCCGACCGTGATGCCGCTATGACCGCGCGGACGCTGTTTGCCTCCGAGATCACCCGCATGAAGCGCCAGGTCGCCAGCGCTGAGGCGCGGATCACCGAACTCGATCGCGGCCGTCGCATCGCCCGTGCATCCGAGGCGGTTCGTGCGCTGCGCCGTGGCGGTATCGAAGCCGCGCGCCCTTACGAATCCACGCTGCCGGAAGCGGAGAACACGCTGAAGCGCTTGCGCGAACGGCAGATCGAAGCCCAGGCCGCTGCCGACGCCTTGATCGAACTCGATGCGGCCACCGGACCGCAGGCGACCGCCGAGAAGCTGGCCGAACAGGGCTTTGGGCCACGCCTGAAATCAACCGCGGACGACGTGCTCGCGCGGCTGAACGCCAAACGCACGCAAGCTGCCTGAAACTGAACTTGATCGATAACCCATATCAACAGGAGATTATCATGAACCAGAACGTCCAACCCCACAGCGGTGCCTGGGTTACCTTCACCTATGTTTCGTTTGCCGCCTCGGCCTTCATGGTCGCCGTCGGCGTGTTCTTCCTGCCGCTCGATCTCTGGATCAAGGGCTATCTCGCGATGGGCATCGTCATGCTGGTGCAGTCGTGCGTCACCCTGACCAAGACCGTGCGCGACATGCACGAGAGCGGCAAGCTGGTGAACCGTATCGAGGACGCCAAGGCTGAGCGGCTGCTGATGGAAGTTTCCAAGGCTGCCTAGTTTTCAAGGCTGCTTGATTTCCAAGGCCGCGTAACCTGTGACGCGGTGCTGGCGAGGGCGGGCGGCGGGTGCTTCGGCATCCGCCGTTCGCTTTTCCGCTTTCGCCTTCACGCCACCACGCAAACCAAAATTGAAAGGGAATATCTGTGCCTCCTGAGGATCCTCTAGAAAATGATGACGGCCGTGGGCATCCAACTTCGCTGCGAAGAGCACTCGTGTTCGTATTGCTGCGGCCCGTCCTCGGAGTGCGCAATCGTCGGCGCACTTCCCATGGAGGCGTGCTCATTGCTTTCGCCCAATTATCGCAACTAGAAATCCTCCCTCGGCGTCCATCGTTCGCTGTCATGAATCATTTGATGCCGCCGCTCAATGCACCGTTTACCCTTCCGCAACCTAAAGCTGCTCTGGTCACCGCTCATTAACTGGCGCGGGCGCAGAAACCTGGGAACGGACGCGGTAGCGGAAAAAATAAGTAGCGAAAAGCCAGCCCGTCCGAACGGTCTTTGATCGAAATCCCTCGTCAGCAGGATGGCGCCATGAATCAGAATATCCAGCATCACAGCAACGCCTGGGTTACCTTCACCTACGCCTCGTTCGGCGCCTCGGCCTTCCTGGTCGCCATCGGCGTCTACTTTCTGCCGGTTGATCTCTGGATCAAGGGATACCTCGCGATGGGCATCGTGATGCTGATTCAGTCCTGCGTCACCCTGACCAAGACCGTGCGTGACGTGCATGAGAGCAGCCGGCTGGTGAACCGCATCGAGGACGCCAAGGCCGAGCGGCTGCTGATGGAAGTTACCAAAGCTGCCTAGTTTTCAGGGCAAGATTTCCAAGGCCGCGTTGCCTGTGACGCGGCGCTGGCGAAGGCGGGCGGCGGATGTTTCAGCATCCGCCGTTTGCCTGTCCCTTCGGAATGTTTGACCGCACCAACACATTGTTTACCCTGCGGCAATCGCAACATGTCGCGCTCGTGGCTCCTTAACGGGCCCGGCGCACAAATCCGCCTCCGAGCGGGAAAGCGGCATGGCGTCTGTCTGGAGCGACAATTCGGCAATTCGTCATTTCTTGGGGCAGGTCCGCTCCGCGGCCGGGCGTCTGGGCGGCTATGGTCTCTTTTGGCTGAAGGCGCTGCGCCAGCCCACCATCGATCTCACCCTGCGCACACATGCCGGGTTGGTCACGCGAATCGTCGAAGCACCCGGCCTGTCGCTTTCCGAAGCCGAACTCGACGAGCTGGTCTCGCAACTGCGCGTCGTGGCCGCCAAGACACTGCCGAAGGAGAGCCTCACCTACGGCATCTTCTCCGGTGAGCGCGAGCGGCTATCGCGCGCCATCGTCACGCTGATCTCAGAGGAAGCGACGGGGCGGCCGATTGCGTTCAACGCGCTCTCAGTCATGAAGGTCGAGCTCGACGGCGATCCGGTGGAGGTCACCCATCTCGGCCTCGTCATGATCGATCCCGATGAGCGAGGGCAGGGGCTCTCCTGGGTGCTGTATGGCCTGACGGCGCTCGTTCTGTTTGCCCGCGACGGCCTGCGTCCAAAATGGATCTCGAACGTTACCCAGGTGCCGTCGGTCGTCGGCATGGTCAGCCAGACCTTCTCGGACGTCTTCCCGTCGCCCCATCCGGACTCACGCCAGAGCTTTGCGCATCTGCAACTGGCGCGCGGCATCATGTCCCGTCATCGCGCGGTGTTCGGCGTGGGTGAGGAAGCCGGCTTCGATGAGGCCCGGTTTGTCATTACCAATGCCTATACTGGCGGATCGGACGCGCTGAAGAAGACATTCGAATCCGCGCCCAAACATCGCGACGAACAATATAACGCCTGGTGTGCGCGCGAGCTCGACTACGCCAGGGGCGACGATGTCCTGCAGCTCGGCCGCATCGATCTCGCCGGCGCCCGCCGCTACATCCAGCGCGATGTGCCGGCCGGTTCGTTGCCGGCGCTGCTTGCGGCCTCCGCCGTGCTGGCGTTACAGCGGCTGATATTGCCGGTGCTTTACTGGTTCGACGATACGCGTTCGTTCGGCAGCTTGCGGCCGTGGCGAGGGAACGGCCGATGACACCAGGTGAAATGACATCTGGCATGATCGCCGATTCCATCGTCAATCTCTGCGGCGCGATCGGGCTTAGCGTCGCCATGATCACGCTGCACCGGCGCGATCCCAAGGGCCCGTTGACGCGGCGTCTTCTGGTGGCGCTTGGCATTATCGCGTCACTGTTCCTGGTGCGGGGCACGGCGTGGTGGAGCGGCAGCGTGGTACTGAATAACCTCTCGGCAATTCCGGCCGCGATGATCCCGCTCGGCGCATTGCTCGTCACCGAAGGTATCCTGCGGCGCCATGCCCCGCGCGCGGCCAAGATCGCGCTTTTGAGCGGCGGCATCGCGCTCGGTTTCGCCGGCGCTGCTGGGCTGGAAACCCTCGCGATGCCCGTCGCCATCCTGCTCGTGCTGTTCCAGCTCGGTGGCTTTGCAATCTGCGCCTGGCTGCTGGCAACCCGCGACCGAGGGATGCTGATGGCGTCCGAGAATCGCATCGTCGGACGTCTCGCCGTCGGCGCCATCTTGGTCATTCCCTTCATCGTAACCGATTTCAGGGTGCTGTTTCCGGATATTCCGGTCAGGCTCGGGGCATTGGGGGCGCTGCTCGTCGTTACCGCGATACTGATAGCGGAACACGGCGCGGAGACGCAGCGTCAGGCGCTGATGATGACGGCCTTGCGGTTGTCGAGTTCGGCGCTTCTCGGTATTGCCGCCGCGTTCGTCGCGCCGGACGCCGATGCGGCGCAGGTCACGCGGTTTTGCGCCATTGCCATCGCGGGTGTTCTTACCATCGGGCTGATGGTGGATGCACTGCGCGCCCACTTCGAATCACAAGTCCCCGGTGTTCTCAATTCCGTCGCGGCCTCGCCGGCCAGAACGCGCGACGCGCTGATCGCGGAACTCGCGCGTCATCCGATCTTCGAGAGTGCCCGGCGTTATCGGGAGAGCGAACTTTCGGCCTACGATCCGCCCTTGCTGCGCGATTTTCTCTCGACCCGGCGAGTGCTGCGCCGGCCCGATGCGCCGTGGGGCCTGACATCGTCCGATCCGGCCGTCGAACGCGTGGTGTCGCTGCTGGCGGCCAACAGCGCGACGCACCTCATCGTGCTATCGCACGATCCGATCGACGTCATCACACTAGCAGTTCCCGTAATTTCGGCCGATCCAGCCACTGAAACCGCGCTGGCCCTGCTGCGGCGCCTGCTGGCGCTGACGCCGGAGGCAACGTGATCAGTCACGAGATTTTTCACGCGCGACGTACGAAACGCATTGTGACTGTGATAAGACCGCCGCCGTAGCGAGTTCATGACGGGGCAGGCCAATGTCGAAGCAAGCGATGCGTGAGGAGGCCGAGCGCCTGATCCGCGAGACGATGGAAAAGAAGAGCATCGTCGTGAAGCAAGGACAGACCAGGATCGAGGCGGTCTGCGGCAAATGCGGCGCGCCGAACCGCGTCCAGGCCGAGAAGGGCGCGACCCGCGTCAAATATGCCTGCAAGCAATGCGGCGACAAGCAGGTGACGCTGTAGGACTCTGCGGCTGCGGGACTTCTTATCCGCACTGTCGCCGCATAGACGGTGGGCTCCCTCCCCCCTTGCGGGGGAGGGCTGGGGAGAGGGGTAAGCCGCGCACACGCCGTTGCCGCCACCCCTCTCCCTAACCTCGAGAGCGAGCTTCGCTCGCCTCGGACCCCGCAAGGGGGGAGGGAACGCACCTTTGTTGAGCCGGCAGCAGCGCGACGCTTAGTATCCCTTCACAAACCTGGCAAACGCCTCGGCATAATCCGGATGCCAGCGCGACAGTGCGGGGCGGTTCTCTACGATGTCGCCAATCGCCCACAACATGCGCCGCTCGTCGAGTTGCCGCGGCACGTCGTTGTCCGGACAGAGGATGTAGAAGTCGCCGGCGTCGATGCGTTCGATCATAAAGTCGACGGTCTGCTCCGGCGTCCAGGCGCCGGGCGGCTTCTCGGTTCGGCCGCGTGCGGTCAGCGGGGTGAAGACGTGGCCGGGGATCATCAGATGTGCGCTGATCTTGCAGCCCGGCAGGTTCCGCAATTCATGCTGCAGCGCCTCCGTCTGTGCTTTGACGCCGGCCTTCGAGACGTTATAGCCGGGATTGCCGGGCGGCGTTGTGATGCCTTGCTTGGAGCCCGTGTTGATCACGAGGCCGGGCCGTCCGCGTTCGACCATGTAAGGCACGAAAACCAGCGTGCCGTGAATGATGCCCCACAGGTTCACCGCAAGAATGCGCTGCCAGTTTTCCAGCGGACCGAAGCTGTTGCTGTCGGGGCCAATGCCGGCATTGTTCATCAGGATGTCGGTACCGCCGAACCGCTTTTGCACCGCGGTTTCCAGGCCCGCAACCTCATCGAAACGGCTGACGTCGACCGATGCCGTCATAATATCGGCCGCGCCGCCTCTTGCGACGCCTGCCAGTCTGGTCGCGGCCTCGGCGAGGCGCTCGGCGCCGATGTCGGCGATGCACACCTTCATGCCGAAGCCGGCGAAACGCATCGCGGCGGCGAACCCGATGCCGGAGGCGCCCCCGGTGATCACGGCAACATGATTTGGCGACATCGCAGGATGGGGCATCGTCATTCTCCGGACAGATGAGGTATGTATTCGCAGGCAGGCGCCTTAGATTACCATGTACGAACGGGCATGGGAGGTTTTCGCATCGGCTGCTTTCCGCAATCCTTCGGCCGCATTACGGTTCATGCCACCGTTATGGATGTGCAAACATAGCGCGACCAACCGACTTCAAGGGAGTGCAAACATGGCTGTCACGCAGGCAATTCCGATCACGCGCCATCCTTACGCGGATGGTTCCTACAAGAGGATGCTGATCGACGGCCAGTGGGTCGATGCCGCCTCCGGCAAGCAGTTCGAGACCCACAATCCGGCGACCGGCGAATTGCTCGCGACCGTCGCCGAGGGTGACGCGGAGGACATCAACCGCGCCGTCGCGGCGGCCCGCCGTGCCTTCGAGGGACCGTGGAGCAAGGTCAAGCCGTATGAGCGGCAAGGCCTGTTGCTGAAACTCGCCGATCTCGTCGAGAAGAATTTCGAGGAGCTGTCGCAGCTCGATACGATGGACATGGGCGCGCCGATCAGCCGCACCCGCGGCAACAAGCTGCGCGTGCTCGGCATGCTCCGCTATTACGCCGGGCAGGCGACGGCGCTGCACGGCGAGACCATCGAGAACTCGTTGCCGGGCGATATCTTCTCTTACACGTTGAAGGAGCCGGTCGGGGTGGTCGGGGCGATCATCCCCTGGAACGGCCCGCTCGCTGCGACCGTCTGGAAGATCGGTCCCGCAATCGCGACCGGCTGCACCGTCGTGTTGAAGCCCGCCGAGGAAGCGCCGCTGACCTCGCTGCGGCTCGCCGAGCTCTGCATGGAAGCCGGCGTCCCGCCCGGCGTCGTCAACGTCGTGCCCGGCTATGGCGAGACCGCCGGCGCGGCGCTAGCGTCGCACCCCGACGTCGACAAGGTCGCCTTCACCGGCTCGCACGTCACGGGGCAATCGATCATCCGCGCCTCCGCCGGCAACCTCAAGCGCGTGTCGCTCGAACTCGGTGGCAAGTCGCCCGATATCGTGTTCGCCGATGCCGACCTCGACGCGGCGGTGCCGGGCGCCGCAATGGCGGTGTTCGCCAATTCCGGGCAGATCTGCAGCGCGGGGACGCGGCTGTTCGTTGAAGAGAACGTCTATGACGAGTTCGTCGGCCGCGTCGCCGAGTTCGGCAAGAAGCTGCAGGTCGGCAACGGCCTCGATCCGGGCACCCAGATCGGGCCATTGGTCTCGCAGCAGCAGATGGACCGCGTCGCTGGTTACCTCGACATCGGTCAGAAGGAAGGTGCCAAAGCGGTGGCCGGCGGCGGCCGCCTGACCGAAGGCGCGCTCTCGAAGGGCTTCTTCGTGCAGCCGACCGTGTTCGCCAATGTGCAGGACAATATGCGGATCGCGCAGGAGGAAATCTTCGGCCCGGTGATCTCGGCGATTTCCTTCAAGGATATCGACGAACTGATCAAGCGCGCCAATGCCACCACGTTCGGATTGGGCAGCGGCGTCTGGACCACCAATGTCAGCAAGGCGCATCAAGTCGCGAAGGCGCTGCGCGCCGGCTCGGTCTGGGTCAACTGCTATCAGGCGATGGACCCGGCCGTACCGTTCGGCGGCTACAAGATGAGCGGGTACGGCCGCGAGTCCGGCAAGCAGCACGTCGAGGAATATCTCAACGTCAAGGCGGTCTGGATCAAGACGGCCTGAGACGCTTCAGATCGGTGCATGCGATGGCGGCGGCTTCGGCCGCCGTCCTGTTATCGCGCTTCTTGTCGGCTGGCGGCTTTCCTTGGCCGCCCGATCTCGTTGCCCAAGGCCTGCAATTCTTTGCGCGCCGCGGTTGCCGCGGTACGTTCGATCTTGCGATAGCGCGCGACCAGCGAGAGGCCAAACGGCGTCAGCACCGCGCCGCCGCCATTCTTGCCGCCGGTCTGCCGTTCCACGGCGGCCTGACGGCAGATGCGGTTGATCTCGTCGACCAGATCCCAGGCGCGCTTGTAGGACATGTCCATAGCGCGTCCGGCGGCGGAAATCGAACCGCTTCGATGGATCGTTTCGAGCAACTGGATCTTGCCGGGGCCGATACGCCCCGCTGCGTCGATATCGATGCGGACACTGAGCGAAGGAAGCTGCTTGCCGTTCGGTTTTTGCATGGAAGATGTGCTCGCTCGCGTCGAGGCTACACGTTGCGTCCGAAACCTTTTACGAAGAAGCTGAAGCGGTTACATATCCGTATCAACACGGGGTTCTGGAAGAGACATGAATTATCCATCGTTGTTTTCGCCGCTCAAGCTCGGCCCCTATCAGCTCAATCATCGTCTCGCGTTGGCGCCGCTGACGCGGATGCGAGCGGCGAAGCCGAGCCTCGCGCCGCGGCCGCTGAATGCGGACTATTATGCGCAGCGCGCGACGCCGGGCGGATTGCTCATCGCCGAGGCCTCGCCCGTGATGGCGACGGGCTTCGGCAGCCCCGGCGTTCCCGGCATCTATACGGAAGTGCAGATCGCGGGCTGGCGCGAGGTAGTCGATGCGGTCCATGCCAAGGGCGGAATCATCTTCCTGCAACTCTGGCATGTCGGGCGTGTCTCGCATTCCTCGTTCCAGCCGGGCGGCGTGTTGCCGGTCGCGCCGTCGGCGGTGCCGATCGCCGATCTGAAGACCGGCACGGCCGACGGCAAGGCAGTGCCCTACGAGACGCCGCGCGCGCTCGAAACGTTGGAAATTCCCGGCGTGGTCGACGCCTATCGTCAGGCCGCGAAGAATGCGCTTGCCGCCGGCTTCGACGGTGTCGAGGTGCACGGCGCCAACGGCTATCTGATCGAGCAGTTCCTGCAGTCGCACACCAACCTGCGCACCGACCAATATGGTGGCTCGATTCCAAACCGCGTGCGCTTCCTGATGGAAGTGACGCAGGCCGTGGTCGATGTTTGGGGAGCCGACCGCGTCGGCGTGCGGCTGTCGCCCTATGGTGTCGCCAACGGCAGCGGCGAGCCGGATCCGATGCCGCTCTATACGCACGCCGTCGAGCAGCTCAATCCGCTTGGCCTCGCCTACCTGCATTTCATCGAGCCGCGCTCCTCCGGCGCCGGCCGCGCCGAGGTCAACCACCAGAACGTGCCGTCGGCAATGGTGCTGTTCCGCCCGATCTGGAAGGGCGTGCTGATCACGGCCGGCGGCTTCACCGGTGAGGCTGCCGATGCTGCGATCCGGGATGGCCATGCCGATGCGGTCGCTTTCGGCCGCATCTTCATTTCGAATCCGGACCTGCCGCGCCGGCTGCAGCGCGGCTTCCCGCTGACGCCTTATAACCGCGCGACATTCTACGGCGGCGATGTGACAGGCTATACGGATTATCCGGAGCACAACGAGCTGGAGCAGGCGTGAGGAGATCGTAGCCCGGATGGAGCGAAGCGAAATCCGGGAGCGCGGGTGGTGCCTGGTGAGTCCAGCCCCGGATTTCGCTTCGCTCCATCCGGGCTACAAGGCTACCGTCATTGCGAGCGAAGCGAAGCAATCCATCGTGCCGCAAAGAAAGTCTGGATTGTTTCGTCGCTTCGCTCCTCGCAATGACGGAGTGTGAGGACGGAGCCCAAATGTTTCCAGAACTGGAACCAGAGAAAAAGAAATCCAAGGCCATATTGCTCGGCAAGCCCGCAGCGGGCCAATGCCTGTGCGGCAAGGTCGCCTTCGAGATCGACGTGCCCGCGCGCTGGGCCTGGCACGATCATTCGCCGTCGAGCCGCCGCGCGCATGGCGCGGCCTACGCGACCTATGTTGGAAGCTGGCGCAAGCGCTTTCGTATTACCAAGGGCGAGGCCAGTCTCACACGGTACGAAGACGAGGCCACCAAGACCGTGCGCAGTTTTTGCTCACACTGCGGCACGCCCGTCGTCTATGAACGCCCGCGCTCGCCGCACATGGTCAACATCCCCCGCGCGCTGTTTTCGGGCCGCACCGGGCGGCAGCCGCTCTATCACATCGCGATCGAGGAATTGCAGGAATGGGCCTATACCGGCGAGCCGCTGGTGCCGCTGAAGGGATATCCCGGCGTGGTCTGGCAGCGCTCGAAAAAGAAGAAGCGCGCGGACCGTGAAGGGATGGTCTAGAGCGTAGACCCACTACGCGCAGCCAGCCATAGCGGATGGATGCGAGCTGGACCAAGGCGATAAGGGCTTGAATCACGGCAAGACAGTCCGGCTCAATGTGGCCCGCCAAGGAGCGGGTCGGACGCTATGCACCCGAAAGCGGACCTATTATGCTCACCCTGAGCTTGGTCGTTCTTGACCCTGGTTGTTCTCTAATTCCGGGCCTGCGGTCAAGACTCTCCACATCCTTGCCGGGTTCATGGTTCTCTCCGCGGTAGGGGCATGCCCTCCGCATGATGGCGTAG
>NZ_JADPKF010000084.1:0-50561 GCF_023073815.1 Bradyrhizobium sp. 157
ACCGTTGCGAGCACCGGCTGCACTGCCGCCTCGACCGGCGCAATTGTGCCACCCACGTCGTGGGTCAGCGTGGTTACGGTGTCGGTCACCGTTGCGAGCGCCGGCTGCACTGCCGCCTCGACCGGCGCGATCGTGCCGCCCAGGTCGTTGGTCAGCGTGCCGACGGTGTCGCTCACCGTTGCGAGCACCGGCTGCACTGCCGCCTCGACCGGCGCAATTGTGCCACCCACGTCGTGGGTCAGCGTGGTTACGGTGTCGGTCACCGTTGCGAGCACCGGCTGCGCCGCCGCCTCGACCGGCGCGATCGTGCCGCCCACGTCGTTGGTCAGCGTGGTTACGGTGTCGGTCACCGTTGCGAGCACCGGCTGCACCGCCGTCTCGACCGGCGCGATCGTCCCGCCGATGTCGTCGGTCAGCGTTCCCACGGTGTCGGTCGCGGTCGCGAGCACCGGCTGCGCCGCCGCCTCGACCGGCGCGATCGTGCCGCCGACGTCGTCGGTCAGCGTTCCCACGGTGTCGCTCACCGTTGCGAGCGCCGGCTGCACTGCCGCCTCGACCGGCGCGATCGTGCCGCCCAGGTCGTGGGTCAGCGTGCCGACGGTGTCGCTCACCGTTGCGAGCACCGGCTGCACTGCCGCCTCGACCGGCGCAATTGTGCCGACCACGTCACGGGTCAGCGCACCCACAGTGTCGGTCACGGTCGCGAGCATTGGCTGCGCCTCGGCCGGCGCGATCGGGCCGCCGACGTCATGGGTCAGCGTGCCCACGGTGTCGGTCACCGTCGCGAGCACCGGCTGCGCCGCCGCCTCGACCGGCGCGATCGTCCCGCCGACGTCATTGGTCAGCGTGCCCACGGTGTCGGTCACGGTCGCGAGCATTGGCTGCGCCTCGGCCGGCGCGATCGTCCCGCCCACGTCGTGGGTCAGCGTGCCCACGGTGTCGGTCACCGTTGCGAGCACCGGCTGCGCCGCCGCCTCGGCCGGCGCGATCGTGCCGCCGACGTCATCGGTCAGCGTGCCCACGGTGTCGGTCGCCGTCGCGAGCACCGGCTGCGCCTCGACCGGCGCGATCGTCCCGCCGACGTCATCGGTCAGCGTGCCCACGCTGTCGGTCACCGTTGCGAGCACCGGCTGCGCCGCCACCTCGACCGGCGCAATTGTGCCACCGACGTCATCGGTCAGCGTGCCCACGCTGTCGGTCGCCGTCGTCAGCACCGGCTGCGCCTCGACCGGCGCGATCGTCCCGCCGACGTCATCGGTCAGCGTGCCCACGCTGTCGGTCGCCGTCGTCAGCACCGGCTGCGCCGCCACCTCGACCGGCGCAATTGTGCCACCGACGTCGTTGGTCAGCGTGCCCACGGTGTCAGTCAACGTCGCGAGCGCCGGCTGCGCCGCCGCCTCGACCGGCGCGATCGTCCCGCCCAGGTCGTCGGTCAGCGCACCCGCACTGTCAGTCACCGTCGCGAGCACCGGCTGCGCCGCCACCTCGACCGGCGCAATCGTGCCGCCCACGTCATGGGTCAGCGTGCTTACGGTGTCGGTCGCGGTCGCGAGCACCGGCTGCGCCTCGGCCGGCGCGATCGGGCCGCCCACGTCATGGGTCAGCGTGCCCACGGTGTCGGTCACGGTCGCGAGCACCGGCTGCGCCTCGACCGGCGCGATACCTCCCACCACGTCATTGCTGAGACTGCCGACAGCTCCAAGCAGGGGAGCGAAGCCGATCATCGACGGGCTGAAAGAGTAGCACGTTGGACTGAACGGATTCGAGCGTTGACCCTCTCTGCATTTGAGTGATTCCGAGGTGGGAATCCGCTGATAGCGGGTTGACGGAGCCATCTTCGATTGAGGTGTGAGCGTTATGATGGCGGGACTCGGCATCATCGCCGCCTCCGCCGCCCCCGCCCTCTCGGCGGCGACCGCCTCGTTGCGGGCGGGGCTCGGCTTGCGCGCATCGTCATGCGGCTGCGCCAAACGCCCCGTCGGATCGAGCTGGGCCGCACGCGCCTCCGACGAGGCGGCGGGCCTTTTGGCCGTCTCATCCCCTGCGCCCGTTTTCGAAGGATCAATCGCCGACGGATGGTCATTCGCCTCCTGCGGCGCGGCGCCTGCCTGAGCCGATTTGGCGACCTCCTGCTCGGCCGCCGCGGATTTGAAAATGTCGACAAAAAACTCGTCGCAGGCAATCGGCGGGGCAATGAAGAACGACCAGGTCAAGAAATTGAAAGAGCCGGATCGCTTGTCCGCACGCTGCACCCCAGCTTCGAAGATCTTCCGCTCTTGTTCGAACAGTTCGCGTTTTTCGACTTCGTTCATGACTGTCGCCTTTTTCTCGTTCGAATCAGAAACTACTCTCGCGCATTCCGTGTGCGGGTCTTTCGGCGGATCAGGCGTCAGTGTCGTGCGACGTGTCGGCCGGCACGTGGAGATGCCCTACGTCGAAGTGATCTGCAGAACCCATCTGGCCGATGGCGTATTCGAGGGCGTCGTCGGACGACATCGAGGCGAGCGCGGCCTGCATGTCGCCCGAATGCTCCGGACCACGAGAGCCGAAATCACCATGTGAGAAGTCGAACCTGGCCAGCGCTTCACCCGGGTTGCGATAGGTGTCGCCCTTGCTGCCGTCGTCGGACGGCTTGGGGTCGCAATAGTCCTGCGGCTGGCAGTCGTCGTTCTTGGCGTCCTTCCAGCCACCATCGTGCCTGGAGTAGTCCTCGCGACCCTTGTGATCGTCATTCCACTTGGAGTGCTCGCCGTTGCCGCGGTCGTCGAGCGTGGTTGGGTTGCCTTCCTCGCGGGGGACGCCGATTCCCGGAATCTTGACCAGTCCGAAAATGCTCGTGACCCAGCTCAGGATAGACATCGTTTCGCTCCTAGCTTCCGGTTTGCGACGGACCCATGCCTTGTCCGGATCACCGCGCCCTCACCCTAATGTCGCCGACGCGCCACGATGGATGCAGCGCGCAAAACAAATTCACGCCTCATTCGAGCTGCCGCCGCATGGCCACGAGTTCTCTCCGGATCCACGCCTTGACCGTTCCCACCGGAACCCGGAGGTATTCGGCGATCTCCTCATGCGTACGCCCGTCGATGATCGCCAGAAGCAGGCTCGCGCGGCGCCTTGGCTCGAGTTGATCGAGCATGGTCCGTAGGGTCATGCTGTCTGGGATGCGAGACGCGGGGTTCGAGACCGTCTGTTCCCGCTCGCAGACGGCGTTCAGAGTGTGGTCCTCGAGCGCGAGTTCCCGCCTGGCGTTCTCCTGCACCTTGAGTGCTGTATTGCGGACGATCGTGTAGATCCAGCCCCGCGCGGATCCGCGTGCAGGATCGAAGCTTTTGGCGCATCTGAGAATCTGCGCGAATGCATCGTGGATGACGTCCTCCGAACGCGACCTGTCGTGGACGATCCGGTGCGCCACCGCGCGCAACTGGTCTTTCTCCCGGGCGTAGATCTCGCCGACGGCAGACCGCGATCCGGCGGCGCACTCGATTAGCGCCGTTTCGTAATTCAGAGCCGTCTCGCAATTGAGATAGGTATCATCCTGCGCTGCGCCGGAGCGAGACTCTGCCTTTGTGAAGTCGGCTCCGTGGTGGGGCATGGTCGAAGTCACCCCTTCGTAACAACGCAGACGCAACTATTCCCGCGCAGCGAATATTGCTGGCTTGCATTTCCAGAACACTGATGGCTTGCATTTCCAGATAACTGGTGGCTTGCATTTCCTGATGCGAAATGAGCCGTTGGGGGAAATCAACTTTGATGCTGAAAATTGTTTCAATCTACGCCATCACAAAATCGTGACGCTTTCGTCAGGGCGCAGCCGGCGCTTAACACTTCATGCTCGCTTGCCACGCGAGTGATGCTCACTTGCCACGCGAGGCGCGGTGACCTGCCCAATCGAGGCACGCCGTCGACATGATTCTGATTTTGCATTTTGATTTTGCACCGGCGAGTAACACTTCATGCTCGCCTGCCACGCGAGTGATGCGCACTTGCCACGCGAGTCGCGGCGCCCTGCCCAATCGCAGCACGCGAGGGACATGATTTTGATGTTGCCTCGGCGAGGGTTCCAGCCTCGGAGCACCGATCGACGATCTCGTCGACGAATTTCAAAACGCGAAATTTGAGAGCCCGCATGGCGCATGAAGGTTCAATGTTTTCTTAGAGTGCGCGCCAGGAACTGGACGTCGCTCGGAACCTTAAGGGGCTTGGCCACGCCGTCTCGCTTGATCGAGGAGGAGTGGCGTGAGCACCCGCAGTGATCTTGATTGCGATCTCCTCGAGGTCATACGGCATCAATGAACGACAGGCGTTATTCCTTATCGGCAAGATTCGAGCGACGTGCATCCAGATCGGCGGCTTCTGACTAGAGGTGGATGGCAGCCGTTACCACGGCGCCGTCAACACCCCAGGAATGTAAGCACCCTAGGAATGTAACATGAAGGCACAACCCGTGATCTTATCCTGTTTGAGGGCTGAGCACATGGATCTGCACGATGATACCATCGACGAACTGAGCGGCGACGGCACGATCATTATCGGCCAAGCGAAAGTGGGCGCTATCTACTACTGGCTCACGATAGTACCGGTGGCAGGACCTGTCGTCGCAGAAGGCTCCATCACTGGGCCCGAGGAGTTCATGAGGATGGTCATGAACGCGACTGGTTCGAAGTTGGTGCTGCAGGATGGTTATGTCTTAACGCTCCAATGCGAAGGCGGCGCTACGGGCTTTCGATGGGTGAAAGCTCTCGCGGACTGTGATCCGACAGAACAATGCAACGGCTCGGAGCGATGCCCTCCGAGTCCTGAATTGGGTGTTAGAGGGCCGCGCTTAGGTCCGCTCTGAAGCCGAACGGAATTGGTGACTCGTGTCATCACCGTCGACAATGCTGACATTCAGTGCTTTCGCATTGTTCAAGGGCGGGTGAGGACTCCAAGCCATCGCTGGCCCCAATCAGAATGATTTAGATACGCCTCATTAATCCAGCCTGGACTTGTAGCTGGTCACTCCAGCGCCGATCGCCGATCCGGTCGGCGGATTAAACGTGAATTGACGGCCCGTTGTCCCGCATGACGGCCATTGCTTTTCTCTGCTGGAGTGCGCGCTTGATCGAGCAGGAGTGGCGTGAGCGCTCGTAACGAGCTTGATTGCGATCTCTTCGACGTCAAGCGGTATCAGTGGACGGCAAGCGTTATGCCGGGAAAAGTTTACGCAGCGTTGCATCCAGATTGGCGGATTCAGACTAGAGGATACGTGGCACCGCTGGTACGGCGCCATCAACACCCAAGGAGAGCAAAAGGAGAGTAACATGCATGAACTGACCCACCCTGTTGAACTGCGCGACCAAGAACTCGACCTCGTAGCCGCCGGCAGCGGCAAGCACGACGGCAGGGACAAGTGTTGCGATGGCGACAACACACAATTCGGCTTGGTCAACGTCAACGACACGAACATCGGAGTCAACGTCCTCGGGATCCAGGTGCAATCTACGTAAAGGCGAGATGGGTGGGCGAACCGCTTCTCCATAGCGGGGGAGCGGTTCTCCACCGCATCATGCGATACCCATCCGCAGCCGTGGCGCGGCGTAGAGAATACTACGCGCAGCCTCAAATAGACGAATGAAAGCGTAGCAACAAGGTGCGTCCATGGCGGCACGGCCAGCTCTATTTCGCCAGGAAGCAATCGACTTTCTGCATCAACGCCACAGCTGGGGTGAGGTCGTATCGCTGCAGCCGGTATCGAGCACGATCCTTAGCTGGTCTCTTGCGGGAATTGTTGCATTCATTTTGGTTTTTATCTCCATCGCTCAATACGCGCGCAAGGAAACCGTAACCGGCTATCTAACGCCGACCTTCGGCACGGCTAAAATTTTCGTGCCGCAACAGGGCATCATCAAAGAGGTCCAGGTGAACGAGGGTCAGGACGTTGCGGAGGGCGACCCGCTCTTGACCATAGTCACTTCCCAAATCACGTCCAACGGCGACGACGTCAATGCTACCGTGCTCGCAGTGCTGACGCAGCAACGCGATGTGGTCGAGCGACAGATCGCGGCGGAACAGCGCCGGACCGCCTCGGAACACGATCGCCTCGCTTCCACGATCAAAGGGATTGAGGGGGAGACTGCTCAGCTCGAGGATCAGCGAACCATCCAGAACGAGCGGCTGCAGCTTTCCGAGAGTTTTGTATCGACGGGCGCTACGCTAATCGCGAAGGGAGCATTGCCGGCCATCGAGCTGAAGCGCCGCGAGCAGGCCGCGCTTGAGCAAAGGCAGCACTTGGCGTCGCTCGATCAGCAGATCACCGTACGACGCACCCAATTGGCCGACGCCCGGCATACGCTCGAGCAGCTTCCGATCGTCGCCGCAGAGAGGGTTCGCGTACTGCGCGGCGATCTCTCCTGGATCGAACAGCGCATCGCCGAGGTGGACGGACGGCGGGCCTACGTTATCAAGGCGCCGACAAGTGGGCGCGTGTCCGCGCTGCATGCAAGTATCGGCCAGGTCGCTGATCCAAGGCATATGCAGCTCGAAATCATTCCGCTTGATTCGACCTTGCAGGCGCAGTTGTTCTTTCCGACGCGCGCGTTCGGATTCGTGCGCCCCGGCCAGCAGGTCAGGATACTTTACGATGCATTTCCCTATCAGAAATTCGGCACCTACCGCGGCAGCGTAACAAAAGTCTCTCAAACGATCCTGACCAGCAATGACGCTACCGGGCCGATCACCCTCAAAGAGCCAGCGTACCGCGTGACTGTGGCTCCCGAGCGGCCCGATATCGATGCCTATGGTCTCAAGATGCCGCTTCAGCCAGGCATGCTGCTCAAGGCCGACGTGATTCTTGAGCAGCGCTCGCTGATGCGGTGGCTGCTTGATCCGGTGTTGAGCGCAAGGATGTAGCCGGATGCAGGGACTGTTGAATTTCAGCGGACGCGGGTTCCTCCCGGTCATCAGGCAGACAGAGGCAGCAGAATGCGGGCTGGCATGCCTTGCTATGGTAGCGTCCTATCATGGCCATCGAACTGACATGAATAGCCTGCGGCGGCGGTACGCAGTTTCGCTGAAGGGTGTCACTCTCCGCGACCTCATGGAAATAGCGGCTCACCTGAACCTGGCATGCCGGCCGCTGCGGATCGAGGTTGACCATCTGCGCCAACTGCGTCTCCCGGCTATCCTGCACTGGGACATGGATCATTTCGTTGTCCTGAAGGCGTGCAAGAAAAACGGGATCGTGGTGCACGATCCGGCCGCCGGCGAGAAATGGTTTCCCATCACCGAAGCATCGAGACATCTCACCGGGGTCGTGCTTGAACTCTCACCCAGTGAAGAGTTCTGCTGCACAGACCAGAGAGTGCGGTTACCGTTCTCAGCATTCTGGAGCGGAATGAGGGGAAACTCTCATGCCTTAACGCAAATATTGGTTCTCTCGGTGGTCATCGAGATCCTTGTCCTCGCCGCTCCTTTCTACATGCAGCTCACGGTTGACGAGGTCATTGCTAGAGGCGACGTCGATCTTCTGCTCGTACTCGGGCTTGGATTCGCGCTGCTCGTCCTGATCAAAGTCGCGTCTACCGCGACACGCTCGTTCATTGTTCTTATTCTGCAGAACACGCTGAGCTTTCAGATCGGCGCCCGGCTGTTTCATCATCTGGTGCGGTTGCCACTCTCATTTTTCGAAAAGCGGCACATCGGCGACATCCTGTCGCGCTTCGGCTCGATCGAGCCCATCCGCAACATGCTCGCGGAGGGACTGATCACGGGCTTGATCGACGGTCTCATGTCGGTGTTGATGCTGGCATTGATGTTCGCCTACAGCGTCCAGCTCGGATTTGTCGTCCTGGTCGCGTTCGCGCTGTACGCCGCTTTGCGACTCGCTCTGTTCAGGATGTTCCGACAACGGAGCGAAGCGGCCATTCACAGCAAGGCACAGGAGAACTCCACCTTCATCGAAACCGTGCGGGCGGTGCAGAGCCTGAAGCTGCTCAACCGAGAGAACGAGCGGGAGAGCCATTGGCTGAACCGCTATGCTGAGTACGTAAATGCCAACGTGCGCTTAGGCCGGGCGAGGATCAGCTTCAAAGCCATCAACGACACGATATACGGCCTGGAGAACGTAATCACAATCTACCTCGCCGCTCGCCTCGCGCTAGACAACCTCATCACGGTTGGCATGATATTCGCGTTCGTCAGCTACAAGCTGCAGTTCGCCGAACGGACAGCGCTGCTAATCGAGAAGCTGGTGGACCTGCGCATTCTCGGACTGCACCTGGAGCGCCTCGCCGATATTGCGCTCACCCCCCTAGAGCGGGGGCACGACCAGGATCTGTCGTATGTGCGACCGATCCGTGGCTCGATCGAACTGCGCAACGTCTGCTTCCGCTATGCAGAAGCAGAGCCTCTGATTCTTAACAACGTCAATCTGTGCGTTGCTCCGGGACAATTCGCTACGATCATGGGACCTTCCGGCTGCGGCAAGACAACTCTAGTCAAGATTATGCTTGGGCTGCTCGATCCAACGAGCGGGGAGGTCCTGATCGACGGCCTTCCGCTAGGCCAGATCGGACCGCGCGTTTATCGCGAACACATCGGCGCGGTGATGCAGGAGGATCAATTGCTGTCAGGATCTATTGCCGACAACATCTGCTTTTTTGAGACAACATTCGATCGGCAATGGATGATCGAGTGTGCGCAGATTGCCGGCATCCACGACGATATCATGGCAATGCCGATGAGCTACAATAGCCTCATCGGTGACATGGGAAGCTCATTATCTAGCGGGCAGAAACAGCGAGTACTGCTTGCGCGCGCGCTCTATCGCCGACCAAAGATCCTGTTTCTGGACGAGGGCACAGCACATCTGGACACCGAAAAGGAAAAAGAAATCAATGCCAATCTCCAGCATTTAAATATGACTCGTGTAAGTATAGCACATCGACCCGAAATCACCCACGGAGCGGATATGATCATCCATCTTGCCCCGGCGGCCGGGCCGCTCCAGGTCGGAGTCATAAGCCGCACACCAGCAGCCGCGCCTGCGCGCGATGCTGGTGTCACCGGGTTTGCCGCCGAAGGTGCTAAGTCGGCCGGGGCCGCGCCGGGCCACGACGACTGTTCCGATGACGGCCGCAAGGGCGATTATTCGAAGCATGCCGGGAAGGACGACTACTCGAAAGACGGCAAGGGCGAATACTCCAAGCACGATGGTGGCTGGAAGGACGCCAAGAACGACGACGGCCAGCCGCACAAGGACGATTGCCAGCCGCAGAAGGACTATTGCGACCCCAAGCCGTCCGTCGACGGCTGCAAGGACGACACCTATCGTAATCCGGGTGAAGCGCTGGCCAGGTTCGACTTCTCACGGTGATTTCGGCTCGCATGGTCCGGATCATTCGGACGACATGCAGGGCTCGGCACATCGAGATAAGGCCGTTCGTACTAATTTCCTGCGTGTCGCCCTCGCGGTTTAGTGCATGTTATCAGCTACTGTCGCGATCCAGCCAGAAGGGTGGGCGCATCCGCGGGCCTTCCGTTCTTTGGTCTTGGGCGAGACGCCCTTTGATCCGCCGCCTGCGCTTTCGACCGAGCTACTGGTCCCAACACTGCCTTAGATGAAGGAACGGTTCTCAGGTGTTGCCCTTGGGAGACTTCAGCTGCCTGACAATCCGCCTCCAAAGGTCCGATGACGGTTCAATGGGCCTTGCTACGCAAGACGATCCGCGCCATTGCGGAACGCTCCTGCGGAACTCGGGATCGCTCCGCATGCGCCAGTCAGCCTCTACCGCATCCTGCTCCGACAGGTGATGCTGAACGCATCTGCACAGACGTCATAGATACGAACCTGCTCTGGCGTAAGCTGGTGCTCAACGACATCGTACTCGACGCCTTCATAGGACAATGAGCGGGCCGCGTAGAGCCCGAGCGCCTTGAGGTCGCGCGCCAGCACCTCCATGGCCGCGACGCCCCCCTCCTCGATTGCCTCGACGAACTCGGCACGGGTGGCAAAAGGAAAGTCGGCGCCACCCCAAAGGCCGAGGCGCTGGGCATAAGCGAGATTGTGGACTGTGGTGGCGCCTGTCGCCGACACATAAACGACCCGAGCATTGGGCAGCGCGTGCTGGAGCCTCAGGCCCGCGCGCCCCTGCTGAGAGGCCGCCTGGTCGCCGCGCTCGCCCTTGCCCCCGACTGCATTCTGCATGGCGTGGCTCTCGTCGAAGACGATCACTCCGTCGAAATCGGAGCCCAATCATTCAACGATCTGCCTGACACGCGAAAGCTTTTCGCCACGCTCGTCGGTGCGTAGCGTGGCATAGGTGGTAAATAGGACGCCTGCCGAAAGTCGGATCGGCGTGCCCTGCCGAAACCGAGACAGAGGGGTAACAAGCAATCGCTCCATGCCAAGCGCGGACCAGTCGCGCTAGCGCGTCTTCGATCAACTTGTCGGATTTGCTGAACCTCAGGGTAGGTTGATAGTCGCGGATCGTTGCGACAAAAGAAGGTCCGCCGGTTCACACTGGCGGGCTTTGAGCGTTTCTAGGGCTGGAGTGGAGGCCCGCTCACTTCGCATTGACCGCCGAAATTGCGTCGAGATAGTCGCAATGAACGGAAATTGGTGACTTGTTTCCGTCGAGCAGGACGCGGGCGCATTTTACGTAGACGTTGCTCCGCCCCACGATAGTGCCCGTCTTTTCAGCAAGTCGCGGACAGCGTGATGCGCCGAGTGCGCTTAATTGAACACGATCGCCAATCGAAAAATCTGACGTCATAGTGCCAGTCCAGACTGCATGGGATCAGGCTGTGGAGGTTGATCCGTGAGGTTGCTTTCCAGAACCGCTCAGTCGTTCAGTTCTAAGCAAATGCGAACCGATTTGTCTAAATCTTTAGTTAAAGGCGGGCTGCTTGCCCGCCGGTTCAAGCTGGCGGTAGTCTCAAAAAGATACGCCGCCGGGCTCGAAATACTTGTCCCGGCGGCGCCCTGTTTCAAACTGGGCCGCTGAAATCCCGTCATCTAGTAAACCGCAATGCCTATGCCACATGGATATGACGCGGCCCGCCGGTTCACGCTGGCGGGCTCCTTTTCACGAATCGAGGTCCGGCTCTTTCGTCTTAGAAATCGGCTCCGATGATGTAGGGAGTTGCTGTGACCTCCATGAAGTCAGCTCTCCAGTGAGCAGACAGCGAGCTTGATCGGAAAAATTTAAGCGAAGTCGCATCCAGATTGGCTGGTCCCGACTAGAGGTATATGGGCAGCTGTTATTATGGCGCCATTCGATGGCCCAACTATCGCTGCCCTCCATAGGCGTTTCCTCCCTAAACTTGCGGCTGCAGCGCGTCATCCGCGCTGCGGCCGCCTTTCGTTGCGGCACGGGTATGCCGTATGACGTGCCTTGGAGGCGCTTATGCCAGTGGTCGCGACCTACTTTCTCAGACTCAAAATGAACGATAAGGCGGGCACGAAACGGGGGGTGAATTTCGATAGACTTTGGATCGGAAAAATTTAAGCGAAGTCGCATCCAGATTGGCTGGTCCCGACTAGAGGTATATGGGCAGCTGTTATTATGGCGCCATTCGATGGGCTAAAACAGATTGGCGCCCTAAGGAGCGTCAGATGCATACAGCCATCGACTGGATAATGCAGACCACCGGCAACTTGAGCCAGGAGGAAGAGCGCGCTGCACGGGAGAAAGTGTCAAGTTATCGGGCGGAGAAGCCCGACGAGACCGAAAAACAATTGGCGATCGAAGGTCTTCGGTATCTGCTAAGCGTGCGGAAGTTGAACTTTTAGGCTTTCCGGGACAAGTCCGACGCTTCATGTCACGATCCGGTGTTTCTCTTTGCAGGCTTCCTGCGAGGCACGCTTGGTCTCAAAAAGATACGCTGCCGGGTTCGAAATATATTGCCCCGGCAGCGTCCTGTTTCAAACTCGGCCCCTGAAATCCCAGTCATCTACTAAACTGCAATGCCCATGCCTCATGGATATGACGCGGGCCCGCCGGTTCTGTTCTCAATCGCCCGGTCGACGCTCGCGAACAGTCCCAATACACATCTTCGGGCGGCCTCGTGGTAGTCGCTCTCGCTGCGTACCACGTTCTTGGCGATCTCATTCCTAGTTTCTTTAGTTTTGAAAACCTTTGGCAGCCGGGTGAAAACCGCATCAACTGCAGCCTGCATTTCGTTCGCTTTCTTGCTATCGAGCAACATGCGCCATCTCCTTGCCTGCATGGCCTGCTTACAATGTAAGAGGGCTTTGGAGACCTTCACCAATTGCCAATATATCAGGGGCGCCCTGAACCGTCGATGAACGTCCTGGGGATCATTCTTCTCGAACCATTTCTCCGCGGCACAGCCCCTCAGGTCCGGTTTGTGCCAAGGAGATTGCATCAATGTTCTAGCGCTCTGCCCACGATCCGCACCGTCAATGAAGCGCTTCATCCGAGCCCCCGCAAATCGTGCGGGAATCATATCGCGCGAATCACATTAAGCGCAGCGTTTTCATACAGCCAGGGTCAGGAGCGACGCCGGATCGGTCGAACTGGATGAAACTACGTCTTCAATCGCTCTTCCAGCGTCGTTTTCGTCTCTTTAGCCACGTTGGCGAGCTGCGACCGGCCGGTGCCGACGTTGGTTACCTCATGCGTGACGATCAGATGATGCTTGGTGTCCACGGCGACCTGGACGTTGTAGCCTACGACGCCAGAGCCTCGGCCGCTCGTCGCCATCGAACGGGAATCAGGATCGGTCAGCGATATCTGCTGGTCGGGCGAGGTGAGCATCTGTTTCTCGATCGCCGCAAGGCGCTGCATCTCACTTTCGAGTTTCGCGAGCTTCTGCTTGAGCCGCATCGTCTTGAGCGCGAGGGTCTCGGAAGGCTCCTGCCGATCGGCCGTCTCGAGCTGACCGAGATACCGCGCTACGCTCGCTTCAAGCTGTGCCCGGCGCCGCTCCATCTTCGCGCGGGTGAAATTCCGATCGCGGTTGTTCACGGCCTTAAACTTGCTGCCGTCGATGGCAACGCTGGCCATCGTCAGCAGGCCCATCTCGCGGCAGAGCTCGACGAAGCGTGCACACACCTTGCGGATCGCACGGCCATTGTCCTAGTCGCGGGATGTCTCTGAAGATGTTGTCCATGAACTTCGCCGAAGAAGAGCTACAACGCCATCTCGAGATGGTCGATCCTAGAGAATCAGCAAATGCCACAGCAACGATGATCCGGCGGCACACGGCCGCTCCGCACGACATGCGCCGGGCCATTACCACCCTCCAGATAGCCTTTAAGTTGGCTGCGATTCTCGGCAGAATTTCAGCGCCATGCGGCGCCAAAGGAAAATCACACTCGGGAAAATGCGATCCGGGCGGCCCTACCCGGCTGATCGCCTATTGCGGGTGACTATAAGTGCGCGCACTCAGTCGTGATAGTTGTCATCATCATGATCTTCGCTGCGCTTTGGTTGGCAGCGAGCGTTCCCCATCGATGAACGACAGGACCGAAGCTAAGTTTACCACCAGTACTCGGACGGCACGCTCAAGCTCGCGTCGGAGTGCTGATGACCGCAATGAACTGTGCGGTCACCAATAGGTCCTGCCACAGCCTAAAATCAGGCGGCGATACTGCTCGCACCGATTTTTTTCTTGAGAGCTTCGCAGACCGTCCGAACTTCGGAAGTCATCAGCGAGCACTCCTCGATCTGCAGGAAGTAGCGCTTGCCTTCGTCGCGATAGTTTGCCGCCAACTCCTTGATCTCGGCTATCGTGGCATGCACGGCACTGACCATCGTTTCACACTTTCGTGCAGCCTCGGACAGTTCGGTACCCAGCGCCTCGATCTCTTTCACTGCCGCATCATATTCACGGACTACGGCTTCGGCCGACAGCTTGCCGACCTGATTGACGCCCTCCTTGTGCTCGACGTATTCGGGCATCGGGCCTTTCGGCAGCGGATGGTCGTCGCTGGGAACGATGTGGATTGAAGGTAGTGCGCGATGGGTGTTTTGGATCATGTCGCCAATATCGCGTTCAATGTCCTCGGATTTCGATAGAGAGGAACGGGCGAGAAGTTCTTCTGTAAAACTCATTTAGCAATGCTCCAAACTGTTGCAGGGCTACCGAAATCCTGACGGTCGAGCAAAAAATTCTCGTTGTCCACCGCTTTTGTCGACGACTATGCATTGTGTACGACATTGGAACTACAGCAATAAGCGAGCGAGATGGGATCAGGAGGTGTCGCCGAAATGCCTTCGGCCCGTAGGGACGCTTCCGGCCTGATCGGCATTTGAGGAGGCTTCCAACTTCCACGCGGTGTATCCCGCGGCCGGCGGATGGGCGTCCAGCAGGAAGCTCGCCCGCATCTTGCAGCGATTGCAGCGCTACCGCCAAGGCTGTTCTAAGCGACGAAACGGATACGTTCGTGGAGGGTCAGGGTTCCTTCCGTAGTTCTCCGGCCGTGAACATAGTTCCGCCTCCTCGGCTGCGTTAAAAACGCCAGTACAATTCTGGGTGCAGGTGCCATTGCATTTGATACGGAGCACCAAATGGATTCCACGCTGGACGACAGGCTCGCGGAAGGGCAGATCGCGAGCTTGGAGGAGCAGTTTGAGAAGCTGGCGCGCGAAGCGGGACTCAGTCCTTCGGCCCCGCCGACCAGCATGAAGACGTCTCGCGCCCCGCTGGCAACGATTCATCGATTGGCGGATCGGCGCTATGTGGCTTTCGTCGGTTCACTGTTGGCAGCGTCCATTGGTGTCGCTGCTTGGTGGTGGTCATCCTCCGTCGATACGGCGATGATGGCCCCCTCAGACCCCGCACCTCTGACACAGGCCACGCCGGAAGCCGCCGCGCCGAAAGACGTCGCGCCGACTGCTTTTGTCCTGTCTTCCGAGTTGACGCAGCAGTTCCAACCGATGGCGCGCGATCTCGCCGCCTTGAGGCAAACGGTCGAACAGCTCAATGTGAGGCAAGAACAATTGGTCCGCGACAATGAAAATCTGGCGAGCCAACTCAAGGCGAGCCGGGAAGAAATGGCACGCAACAACAGTATCATCGACCAGATCAAGGCGAACCAGATCCAGATGGCGCGCGAAAGCCAGACGCTCACCGAGCGGCTCGACGCAAGCCAGGAACAACTCACCCACGTCATCGCCAACGCTTCAGAGCCAAAGGTGATGCCTGAAGAGCCAAAGGTGATGCCCGAAATACCGCTGCCGCGTCCGCGGCAGCCGGCCAATGTCGCCCAGACGCAAAAGCCGGCGCCAATCCCAGCGCGGCCGCAAGCCAGTACACCGCAACCGTCATTGGCATGGCCATGGTCAGTGCGCTGATGGAGACCCCGGCCACCCTCAGCCCGTTACCCCATCGTCAGGGCTGTTGCAGTCATTCGCCCGCCATTGAGACCATCAGGCGGATGCATCGTCCGCCATTTCGATAACCCGCGCCGAGCGGAGATCGAATTCGCGCACGTGTCCGGCATCGGCCTAGACTCGATTCGCAGCTAAGTTCGACGTGCCGCGTAGCGTCAGCGGCGTTCCGCGCTGCATCCTTAACGTCGCCCGCGGCGTTGTGCGATCGAAGGCATCCATCTACAGGCCAGCCGGTCGGCATTCTTTCGCGCTGTAGCGGCCTGCTCGGATTTTGCGCGAATAGTTGAAGCGAACAAATATTCGCGGGATTTAGTGCTCATCAGTGTCATCAGAGCGCGGTCCGGTGCTTACCGCAACTATCAATCTCTGGGGTTGGGTCGCTGGCGAGATACCCGCTATCGTGGGTGTGAAAATCGTAGACGCTTCACTCATGGGGGAACATGCTCGGGCGATGGCGCGTTGAAGGCTGCATGACAAGCGAAGACATCAGCACGCGAACCGAAAGCGCCGAGCGCCGGATCGAGCATGCGACAGATGCGATCCGGAGCATGTCGCAGGAGCTCGCTTACGAGGTCTCGCCGCGGCCGTCCTGGATCGACCGAATCAGCACGTTAACGCGAGAGACGCCCATTCAGTCTCTGGCGATTGCATTCTTGATCGGCGTGATATTGTCCCGTCGATGATGGGACGGCGGGGATCGAGTGAATCCTATTAGACGCAACCGCAAACCGTTTACCAAATCGATCAATTGCATGAAAAGCAACTTCCCTAAGCAGTCTGAAACGAATTGGTCCTGAGCTGCCGTCAACAAGCAAGAGGCAGCAAATGTCCGTAATCTTTAGAGTGCTCGTCATCGCGTTATGCGCTTATGCCGGTTCGGCGATAGCAAGCATTCAATTCCCCGAACTACCGGACTGCAATCAAATTGAGAACCGGTTCTAGCGGTAACCACGTTCAGTTACGGACTATCAGGTATTCCAGCGTCTGCTCTCCGTCAGGGGTTTACTGTGACGGAGGTAGCTATGCCCATCGGACGATACATAGCCTGGATCGGGACCTCTCTGCTTGTGTTGCTGATCGTGGCAAATTGGCTTCTTCCGCGTTCGTTGGCGGAGCCTACGTCTGCTGAGACTAACAGGCCGACCATCCGGATAGCTTCAATTCAGCAGCCACCGGAACGGATTGTCATTGACACGAGCCTTCCAACGATAGTGCCGCCGACAACCGTCACAGCCGATGCAATTCCGGATGAGCCGTCTCCGCAAGTGCAAACATACGCGTCAATTACTCCTCATGCGACGGTTACTGGCGTTGAAAAGAAGAAGTCAAAGACCAAGAAGAAGCAGGTGAATCAGGTTGCATCCAAACATCCGCCATCGGCACCGGCGATTGTGGTCGCGAGTAGCAGCCCGGCGACGATCGCACCGCCTACCAGATTGACGTTCGCGAATATCATTTCTGGACAGCTAGTGAGAGACCTTTTCAATCTGCACTGACCCATGGGTGCGTGAGGTAGCGACCCGTGCACTAGGGGCATACAAATCCCGATGCCGAGCGGCATGCAGCACGCTTAAACTCCGAAAGTATCGTCGGCTTTCAAGCTCGAAAGCGGACACAGGACCGAAACGAGCGCATGTCCGAGTTTGACCCACTTCGGACTGACTCGGCACCCGCTTTTGCGGCGCTCTCGGTATGAAAGTGAAGGCGCCAGGATCGATCGCGTGCCGCTCCGTGAGTTCGGCCCGCGGGGCCTTTGCCGACACGGGAAATTGGGCATAGTCTTTTCTGACTCCGGCCAAGAGGTCGGAGCATTTCGCTGATAGGAGGAAAGGTCATGGATAAGCGACGTTTTCTAAGGAAGCTGGAGCGGCATCGCTTGCAACCGGCGTTCTTCTCGCCAGCAGATCAAGTCAGGCGCAAGCACCTGGAGGTCAAGTCAAGGTGTTGATCACTTACCACTCGGTAACGGGGAACACCGAAAAGATGGCCGAAGGTGTTGCAGACGGGGCCGGTGCGGTCGTCGGCACGACTGTCAACCTGAAGCGAGTGAGCGAGGTGACAACGGAAGACTTGCTGTCTGCCGATGCCGTAATCATTGGGTCGCCCGTTTACTTTGGAAGCGTGTCAGGCGAGGTCAAGGTGTTTCTCGATAATTGGTTCTTGAAGTACGGCGTTTTCCGCGACGCTAAGATGCGGAACAAGGTGGCTGCTGCATTTGTGACGGGCGCAGCTATCTCTAACGGTAAGGAAACGGCCATGCTGGCGATCCACGCCGCGCTGCTTATGAATCAAATGGTGATTGTTAGCCCTGGAGGAGCACTTGGCGCGTACGGCGCGAGTGCAACTACCGGACCTGATTCTCCTGGAATCGATGAGAAGAAACTGGAGAGCGCGCGTGCTCTTGGCAAGCGCGTCGCCGAATTCGCGGCCATTCTTCAACGTGGTTCAAGGACCTAAATCGGCACGTGCTGACGACTTCCGGATTTGGCACTTTTCGGACCTGACGCACCCGGTCGGCGATGTCCGCTCATCGGGGTAAAGCAGATATCCCGCCGCAAGGCCGCGACTTCCGTTTTTGACCCGAAGCCGACATCACGCGTTTTCAGACGCGCGACTGTGGCCTCTGCGTGCTGGTGGTTAGTCAAGGCGCGGCACGGCTACAACAGAACCGTGCCGGCGCTTGTACGCTGGAACGCAGAATGCAATTCTTATGTAGAAGCGGCCTCCGCAGGCCTCAGGCCATTAGGTCGGTGATCCGCATAATTCCTACCACACTGCTCACATTGGACACGGCCTCTTTGGTGTCCTTGTTGCAGGTCCAGACGAAGTTCTTTTTGGCCGTGAAAGACTTCCCTTCCTGCTCGACCTGAATCTCCCCTTCGGTGATATGGCAGACCATGGCATTGTCCATCGGATGACTCGGGATCTTCGATCCCGGCTGCATGATGATGTCACGCATCGAGACAGTCTTGAAACCGGGAATGAGGGACGGTGTCCCACCACCGTAAGCACGCACCACGACACCTGGCCACGGCGTGGTGGCGTCCTTGTAGTCCGTAGTTTGCGCAGCCGCTGGCTTCACCATGGCCGCCGAAGCGGCTGCCAATCCTAGCGCCACTGCTGACCTTCGATTTACTTTTTGCATTGACCTTCTCCCTCACGGTGAGCCCCACGGCCGCAAGGTTGCTCCCCTCGTGCAATAGAGTCCATGCGGCGCGATAACCAGCCCTGCGCTTTTCCCGACAGGGCGTTCAGTGTTTCGACAGGAACTTGAATATGGCGGCGGTGAATGCTGCCGGATCACGACGGGGCCCATCATGGTTGACATTTTGAAGAACGACCTGCTGAGCCCCCGGCACACACTTGGTGATCGCCTCGCTGATCCCCCTTCCGGCGTGTTGTGAAGGTCCGCTGTTGGCCCGTAGGTGAAGTGGCGGCACGTTGCATCGAGGTCCGCTCATGGACGTGTAGCGGACTAGGTTTGCTCACGGTGAGTTCTTCGCATTTTGACCCCAAGCCGACATTGGCTAACGCATGAGGGTCAATTATGATCTTCCCCAGCCTCATTTGCTTTGGGTGCTCTCTCAATGACTGGACGAAGCTTCAAACAGCTACTTTGCGTCGCCAGTGCGGTGGCATTTCCCCTCCTTTTGGATGTGCTCACGCTGAATTCGCATCGCGCCTTCGCCCAAGCAGAACCGGCAACACAAGCTGCCAGTCCCCGCTTTCGCGCGGATGGACCGACTGCAGACGAATTTGGCCAGAAGGACGGATATCCGAGTTGCAGGGGTATCGACTATGTTGACCAAAAGCGCTGCCGGGTAGGCGCGCTGAGCCGCTATGACACGCTGTTTCCTGCACGCACTATCAATGCTCCGAAACAGTCAATCCCGCTGGCTCGCGCAGCGCATGAACCCGTCATTCACTACGCCTTCGCCGGACTCAAGCTGACGCTCGACGACTACCTCAATCGCCAACCGGTCACTGGCCTATTGATTGCGAAAGACAATACGATTCTGGTCGAGCGCTATCAATACGGTCGCAATGACACGGATCGCATGACGTCCTTCTCGTTGGCGAAGACGGTAGTTGGCCTTCTGATCGGCATCGCCCTGAAGGAGAGCGCCATCGCGTCCGTGGATGACTTGGCGCAAACCTACGTCCCCGGTTTGAAGGACACCGAATATGGGCGTACGCCGATCAAGGCTTTGCTGCTGATGTCTTCAGGTGTTGCATTCTCGGAGGATTACGGCAGCAGATCCAGCGATATTAACAAGCTGGCCCGTCTGACGATTGAGCCGGGCTCTCCCGGCAGCCTCTCCGCGGTGAAGCAGTTCAATACCCGTCTCTCCCCGCCCGGCGTGCGTTTTTCTTATTCGTCCGCTGAATCGCTGGTACTGGGCCTCGTGCTCGCGGCCGCCACCAAGCGAACCGTATCCGACTATGCAGCCGAAAAGCTCTGGCAGCCTATGGGAGCGGAAGCCGATGCGACGTGGATCATCGATGCGACCGGGCAGGAAATCACGTTTGCCTATGTCAACGCGGTACTGCGCGATTGGGCGCGGCTCGGCCTGATGCTGGCCAATCACGGCAATTGGAATGGAAAGCATATCGTGCCTGCAGACTGGCTCACGGCATCGGCCGCTGATGCGCTTCCAACAGACTCACCCCGGGCGAAGTACGGTTATCAAGTCTGGTATTCCGCAGACACCAGGCGTTTCGCGCTCCAGGGACTCCGCGGACAATTTGTCTTTGTCGATCCGGACCTAAAGCTTGTTCTCGTTCAGACCGCGCTCAGCGGTGATCAGCCCGCGACCGCTGAGCTGTTTGCTCTTTGGAATGCGCTGCGAGCGCAGGTTCAGTAGGCCGCGGGTGGCAAGACGCCGTTTCGGGTTGTGGCACTTTTGAGACGTGCCGACCGGCCCTGATGATGTCCGCTTGTCGCGGAAGACCGGGAGTGACTGGCACACGTCCAAAGCGGCGCTTTTGACCCAAAGCCGCATATGGCTTTTTACTCGCTTCGATTGCCCGACAACGGATATAGCTGCTAAAGTGGCTCCGTTTCCCCTAGTACAACTTTTGGTGGGAGTTGATAATGGGATGGGAACTGTACCGACCTGATCTCGAAACGATGAATTTGGTCGGCTACCTCACTAGTGATGTCAAACTTCCAGCGCCTCAGATGAATTGGGGAACGCTTCACGGTTTTCTTGATGCCCTTACGAGAGAGCAGGTGGATCACGCCTTCGTTTCGAGTCGATCATCTTGGCCACAGGCGATCGCCGCCTGCGCCGCTGATGCACGGAAAATCTTCATTACTTTGAGGGGGTGGCCAGAACCGACAGGGGCGGCTTCATCCAGTCAGGTTGCACAAATCGTCGCGCCTTTTCGTGACCTGTTCAGGGGGTACTCCATCTATGCGCTGATGGTGCCGCCGCCTCAAGAAACGATGACGCCGTATCCCAACCCTCCGAAGGAATTAGCAGGATTTTTCCGAGAGTTTGCGTACGATACCGGGGGAGAAGGCTTGGCCCTGATGCCGCACGGTTGGGGTGGGCTGCAGAGTGTGCTCGACCCATTTCCGGCGTTGCGAGCGCTGGCAGAAATGCCAGTAGAGCCTCCAGCCGTCGTGTTCTGGAGTGGGCTTGGGGCGACATGCTGCCTGTCACTGAAAGATGCTCAAGAGTTTTTTCGACGCGAGATCCGCGATAACCTAGCGGCGGGGAAGGGAGTTATACACCGACTTGTCGAAGCAAGAGCCAACGAAGCCGGCACAAAACATCTTTTGCATATCAGTGATCTGCATTTCGGCGACGCCACCTCCGATTCCTCTCGACGGTACATCAAGAGCCATCTCGACAGGATTCTTTCTTCTGTTGACCGCGTTGTAGTGACTGGCGACCTATTTAACTCTCCCCAGTCTGCCTACCTTGACCAATATCTTGACTTTCAGTCAGACGTGGAACGTATGACTGACAAGCCACTGATCGTAATACCGGGTAACCATGATGTCCGTCCAAAAGGGAACGTGATTCCTGGGATTCTCAAGTCGAATTATGAATTTGCTTTCAACATCGGGTGGCACCCACTCGTTATCGACGATGAGCTGAAGTGTTTGTTTCTTTGCTTTAACTCGGCAGAAGAAGGCAATTTGGCAAGGGGCCGCGTAACCGATGGCCAAAGAATGCGGATGGCGGCGTCGTTGAATGAAGAGGCCAATCGGCGCCTACGTCGCGAGCAGAACATAGACGATTACACAAAGATTGCGCTCGTTCATCATCACCCCTTTGCCTACGAAACCATTCCAAGCGCCCCCTACGATCGATTTCTCCGTGAGGTCTTCACTAATGAAGACTCCTTCACTCGCTTGGAAGAAGCTGAAGAGTTTATTTCGTGGTGCGCTGAGAGGGAGGTGTCCCTAATCTTGCACGGGCATAAGCACGTTCCGCATCACGTGAGCGTTCGTGTTGACATTGACGGCGGACGATCCCAACAGATGGTTGTTGTCGGATGTGGGTCAACAACGGGCGCCGAGGGCTCGCCTCTGTGCTACGATGTTGTATCGCTGAATCCACAAACGGGACGTTGGGGGGGTTACGTTCCATCGTGATGCGTCGGGGTCTGGCGCGGGCTTTAGAACACAGTCAGTTACGATCGACGCTAGGACCACGAGTTCCTCGTGGTGACTTTTCGGAAAGCTCCGGGGGTCCAGAGATGTCAGTTTCTGGCACCTTTGAGACATGGCGACCGACCGTGACGATGTCCGTTTCCGGGGGAAGAGCGGAAGTGGTCGGCCGACGACCAAAATTGCGCGATTGACCCATAGCCGTCCTGCGCCGCATGTCGCGCTTGCGATCACCATTCGCACCCGCAGTGGGTGTGACCGCCATTTCCCCCTGCCGTCTTGTCTGGCCGAAGATGCGGTATTCGGACTTCCCTTTACTGATGTGGCCGCCGAATCGTGGCGCCTTCCTTTCCTGCGATACTAGCCTCGGGGCTAACGGGGCCCTTCTCGGCTGACATGTCGATCGACGGCACCCAGCGGCTTGCAATGATCACGATGGCGCAGACCGCATAAGAGCACACCCCCAACGCATAGGTCTTGGCGATGCCGAACTGGATCGACAACGCCACACCCAGCACCGACGCGAACATCGACGTAATTCCGTTGGTGCTCCAGAAGAACGGCAGCAGTTCATGATGACGGCGCCAGACACCGAGGCCGAGCGGAAACATCATCCCCATGCAGAATGCAGGAGGAGCCAGCAGCAGGACAGACACCAGAATACGCATGTCGGTTGACAGCGACCGCGCCCAGGTGGTGACCAGCGGCGTCAGCAGCCCTGCCATCACGAGCGTGGTGAGGAGGGCGGCAATCCTGAAGACGGTGACGCGTGATCGGGAGGAGGTATCCGCACCGACCGTGGCGCTGCCAATCCCGCTAAAGAGAAGAATTGTGAATAGCACGACGCTCAGCCCGTAAACGGGATGTCCGAGAAAGACCATCAGGCGCTGCATCTGCGATATCTCGATCAGCATGAAGCCCATCCCGATCGCGCTGAAATAGGCCACGGGCGGCGTCAGTGTCGCCATTGGCATCCGCGTCGCAAGACGGAGGAAGGGCAGCACGATGTAATATCCGCAAGCGCAGAGCGCTACGATGATGAGCAAGCCGGTGATGCCGATCGCGACATTGTTGCTCATGATGTCCCAACTATGGATGCTCACGAAATCGCTGAAGCGCGACGTATAGAAGAAGAACGGATTGTCGTCCGTCGAAGCAGCGATGTTTTCCGGCAGCGAATCGAAGAAAGCCTGGTCTGCCTTGTCGGACAGCAATGTCGAGGTGACGGCATCGAAGGTGAAGTCCGGCCCCAACAATATCTTGAAGCCCTGCGCCTGAAGTCTCTCGCGCGCGCCTTGCCATTCTGCGTCGCTGAACGCGTCAGGCCGGGTAATCACCGTCACGATGCTGCCGACGTTGACTGCGACGACGTGATGCCGCAGCTCCCCGGCCGACACTCCCTTGCGCTGCAGCGCGCTCGCGGCAATCGCGATCAGGCGGTATAGCTCGCCACGGTGCTTCTCGGCATCGTACCAGCGTGATACCGACAACAGCCCGCCAGGCTTGAGCGCCCGGTAAAAATCATCCCACGCCTCCACGGTATAGAGACGATTTTCGGTGAGCGTCAGGCCACCGGCCGCCGTCGCCGCCCATGTGTCGATGAGCGAAATCTGCACCAGATCGTACCGCTCGGACGAGTGATTGATGTAGCTTCGCGCTTCGGCATTGACCAAGGATACGCCGGGCTGACGATCGAGATGGCCGGAGAAATCGGCGAATTTTTCGGTGAGCACTTCGAAGATCGCCGGGTTGATCTCAATTCCGCGAATCCGGCTGGCGCCGAAGAGCAGACCGGAAAGGATGTCACGACCTCCGCCCACGCCAACGACAGCGACGTCGGCCGTCGGCTGCACGTGGTAGGCTGCATTGATGACATCATCTTTCAGGTAGGCGAGCTTTCCGATGTCGCCATCAAACCTGGTGATGACCGTGCCTGCATCGGCATCGATGTCGAGATAGTGTTGGTCGACCCGGGCATCAGGAGTGCCAACCAGACCCCAACCAAACGGGACCTTCTCGGCCAACTCGCGCACCCTTACCCGCGAATAGGTATTCCAGCGTTCGAACAGCGTGCCTGTCTGTTCAGCGCCCTTGGCCCAGAACACACCGAGATGGCTTCGACCGGTCAGGTCAAGGCCGGAGTGCACGGTGGCCGCGACGGCCAGCGTTAGCGCGACAGCCCCGCTCAAATGCACACTGCGGACATCATTGCTGGCTCGCACGACGATCCAGCCAATGCCGGCAGCAAAGGCTCCGATCCATAGCGTGGCGCTTACGGGGTCAATCACCAGCAGTATGAAGATCACCCCGAGACATCCAACTGCGGCGCCGAGGAGGTCGGCTGCATAGAGCCACCCGCCGCTATATGGCAGACGCGTCAGCAACAACGTTATGCAAACCCCGCCTTCCGTGAACGGAGCTACGAAGGCGATGATCGCCAGCGCCAGGGCGATGGGCACATTTGCTGCGGATACCAGCAACGGCACGCACAGGAAGACGATCATTGCGCCAACGCTGCTGAGTGCGAACCATGACGCGTGGTGCGCGAATTCGATTCCGACCCGCTCGGTGGCATAACGGGCGGGCTTGCCGTAGACCTGCATCGCTCCGCGGGTGAGCCCCAGCATGGCAAGTGAAATGGCCGCGAATGCGAAATGATAATGGAGCATAACGCTGAAGAAGCGCGTTATCAGGATCTGGTAGGAAAGCGTCGCGAACGCCAGCACAAAGATTGCCAGATAATAGCGACCGGGAATCTTGGATACGGATTGCAATACGCTGCCCTCTTGGTGGGGGGCTCTATTGGGTGCGCTTTGACCACTCTCGCTACACGCGATCGCCGGATAACTTCCTACTAACTCGTTGATACGCCCGCACAGACTAAGTTCATATTCAGGCTCCGATTGTAGCGGGCGGCGACCCGATCCTGCAGGAGTGGGTTCCACCGTCAGACGCAATACCATCTGTCACATGAGCATTATACCGTCAGAGGAGCTTTAGCATCGAGATGGCGGCGTCGGTATACCGACCATGGGTGATTTGGCGGCAGGCTAAGTAATGAAGAGGCCGCCAACTGAGGCAGCCTTACTCTCGGTTGGTGGTCCACGTTTGCTCGCCGCAGTCGCACTTGTACATGCGGAGCGTGTCACCGTTACGGGGATCAAGTATTCTGTGAATGAGCTTTGGCTGTGCCCCGCACCGGCCGCACCGAACGGTGGTCGCTGCTTGATTTGAAACAGGGTTCGCGCTGGTCATACGCTGCACTCCCGACTAGGCGGGAGCGCTGCAGCGTCTCTCTGTCACCGATAAATTACTCAACTGACCGTGCGGTGATGGCGAACCTTAGACCTTTTGTCCGGCCCCGACACTAATCATTTTGGGAGCTGTAGCCCGCGCGAAGTCAGCCATTTATTGACCTGAGCGGCAACATCTATCAGGCCGGCCTTCCGCAGAAGCTCGTCGTGACGAATGCCATGGGGCATGGCCTCAGCCTGCTTGCGCAAGTTAATTGCCTCTTCCTCTAAGCGGTATTGAAATGTCGATAATTGCTTGAAACGTCGCCGATGCAACATGGCGTGCTCCCTGTTCGATTGGGCGGGAGCGCAACTGGCGTTCTCATCACCGATAGAAGCCATGGGCCGGGCGGCGACTTGGTGGCACTCAAACTAGGCCACTCCCAAAATCAAATTAGGCCACCGAGCCCGGTACCGGTGGGCCTAAGGAACAAATCGAATTCGTGGGCCAACAATGTGCTTCTGATCGATCGTAGGTACTTTGGGGTGGCCGAAGACGCGGGGGAACGCGGGACCGCGGGCCTTTCGGGTATTTGGCGGCACCTTTTTCCGGCTTTGGTTGCCCGCAAAACCCATCATCGGCCCCGTAAACGGCTCAACAGGCGGCAAAAATGGATGCTCTAGTCGGCAAGCCGGCCGTAGAAACATGGCCCGTTGACCGTTTACGGCCCTATGAGCGGAATTCGCGCCGGCATTCGCCCGAGCAAATCGAGCAAATCGCGGCCTCAATCCGGCAATGGGGTTGGACAATTCCGATCTTGGCGGCCGACGACGGCATGGTTCTCGCCGGTCACGGCCGATTAGCGGCCGGTAAATTGCTCGGAATGACCGAGGTCCCGGTCATCGTTGCGCGCGGTTGGAACGATCAGCAAAAGCGCGCCTATGTCATCGCCGATAATCGGCTGACCGACGCGAGCGATTGGGATGACGAGATGTTGCGGCTCGAACTGTCCGACCTCGTTGAAGGCGGTTTCGAGATCGCGCTGACCGGCATCACCGAGGACGAGTTATCGAAGCTTTCGGTCGGCGTCGGCGAGTTAGAGCAGATGCCGGAACTGCCCGACGGCGATCGGTCGCCATACCGCGATATGACGTTCATTCTCAATGGAGAGCAGTGGGAGATCGTCGAGCGCGCCATCGCTAGGGCGACTAAGCCGCACGACCCGGACAATCCCAATCGATCGCCGCAAGGCAATGCGCTCACCGCGATCTGCGCCGAATATCTAGGGCGCGTCCCATAAATCGAGTTTAATTGGTGCGGCCTACTCGATGTCCGCTACGCCCCGATACCGACCGAACGCCGCAGCGTAGCGAAATGACGCGATGGGCCATTTCGGAACCTTCGCGCCGGGAATTTTCGGGCGCAGGCGGCTAACCAAGCGTGGCCTCCCCTGAGTGCTGCGGTATCGGTAATAAGGTGTTGATCACGCTGGCTTCACGGCGATCTGATTTCATGACAACCAGGCCAATTGACACGCGCTCACGATGACCAGAGCGTACATAGTAATCACAGACTGCAATACATGCAAAAGTCAGCCGGTACGAACGAACTCCGAGCCGCGATCTATTTGGACGGAAGAAGTCGGTCTGACGCCCTCTCGGTTGAAGTCATTGCTTGGGAGGCTGTTTATGTTAGCAAAACATTTGTACCACCGTCGCACTGAGGCGCTGAAAATACGAACTGAAGCGGCGCAAATCTCCACCCTGAGCGAATATCCGAGTCACGTCTCGAATGGTGAAGAGCAAGATTACAGTAATGCCGGTGGCCCAAGTTTCATCGCAAACTACTCGAAGGGTCTTCCACACAACGCGTTTGGCGAGGTCAATCGTCGAGCGTATCGCGCGATGGTTCGTGCATTGCACAGCCGCGATCCTCAACTGTTCGAACAAATCCCAAAGGGCCGGGTTCTCGGCCGCAATCTTACCAACCCGCAGGCGGGGCTCGCCTTCGACCTGGAAGGACCAGACGGTCAAGCGATAGCCATTCCTCCGGCACCACGTATTGATGGTCAGAGAACAGCGGAGAAATGGGTGAGCTTTACTGGATGGCGCTACTGCGAGACGTCAGCTTCATCGACTACGGCTCCGGCGCTGGAACCGATGCGGGTGCTAACAATACCGGGGCCGCGGCGATATCCCTGACCAACGAGTTTTCAGTGTTCCGAGGACCACGCGACGCGGCTGGCAATGTCACACCGGCAACACTGTTTCGAGGCATCGCTCCCGGCGACGAAGTTGGCCCCTATGTGTCGCAGTTCTTATGGCGGGGCAACGTTGATCCAATTCTTGGCCCCACAGCCGCAGACGGTTTCATCAAATATGGAACGCTCAGGATAGATCAGCGGCAGAAAACAGCACAAACTGGCGTCGATTTTCTGACCATCTTTCCGCAATGGCTCGCAGTGCAGAATGGCCTTAACACGGTCGGAACAGATGTATTTGATCCAAAGCGACTCTTCATCAGAAATCTTCGCGATCTTGCAACGTACGTGCACTTTGATGCGCTGTACGAAGCGTATCTGAACGCCTGCATAATTCTGCTTGAAATGCGTGCGCCGTTCGATCCGGGAAACCCATATATCGACTCAAGGAACCAGGATGGCTTTGGAACTTTCGGGGGGCCGCATATCCTTTCGCTAGTTACCGAAGTTGCGACCCGGGCACTCAAGGCAGTCTGGTTTCAAAAATGGTTGGTGCACCGGAGACTCAGGCCTGAGGCGTTCGGTGGCCTGATCCATGTCCACCGGAACGTCGATCCGGGGCGCTACCCTATGATCGACTCGGAGATTCTCAACTCTTCGGTTATCCCGCTCGTCGAGGGTCTGCCGACCGGCACCGCGCTGCTGCCAATGGCGTTCCCCGAAGGATCACCATTGCATCCCGCTTACGGCGCGGGTCACGCCACAGTCGCTGGCGCCTGTGTGACAATCCTGAAAGCATGGTTCGATGAATCATTCGTGCTTCGGAACCCAGTTCAATCCGATGCTGCCGGGGCCAATCTCGTCCCGTTCGCAGGTCCGCCACTGACCGTAGGTGGTGAATTGAACAAGCTCGCCGCTAACATCGCGATTGGACGAAATGCGGCTGGCGTCCACTGGCGCACTGACTACACGGAATCGATCAGATTAGGAGAGCGCCTCGCAATAGGCCTGCTCAAGGAGCAGAAGCTGGTATATAATGAATCTTCGAACCTCTCTCTCACGAGATTTGATGGAACAGCCGTAACGATCTGACGGGATTGCATCAGCAAGAGCTCGAAGGAGGTTACCATGCAACAACTTACCGCAGAACTGCTGCGCGAGGTCGCGCAAAAGACCGAAGACGACAGCGCTAGGGCTCTGGCCGAGCTCGATCAGCCGGATGCAGAGGCGGAGGGTTCCAGAGTGTGCACGCAAGGCAACCTGCAGGATTTCCCGCGGTCCTTGCCGCAATATCGCTTCGAAGGAGAAGCTGAAGAGCCAGAGTTGATGCAGACCCCAATCCCTGCGCCTGCTGCGGAACTCGGTCGAGCTACGCTGGATGATGCCAATGATAAAGCAGTATCTATCCTCTATGCGCTCGCGGCCGCACTCGAGGCAAATCCGGATATAGAAATCCCCAACGCCCTGCTGATACCAGTCCGGCCATATATCGAGGCCTACAGCGACGAGATAGAAAAAGCGTCTGGTCGAAAAGGGCGGGCGAAGCGAAGGTAGTCGCGTTCAACTGCGCATTCGCAGCGTTGCCGAATGCTAATGCCTGCCTTGGGTCATCTGCGTTGCTTAGCCACTTCCGACAGTGTCCAGTCTACCCTTAACAGCAGACGACAGATCAAGCGTCGAGGTCCGCCGGTAGGGCCAGCATCGCAGCACCCCGCTGCCGGAACGTCTATCGCTATTGATTACTCGCGCCGGCCGCGATGGGCCGTGGTGAGTTGATGTACCGCCGTGACTCCCGACCGGAGTCTCGAAGCATGCGCTACGAACTGAGTGACTAACTATGGGACAGGCTAGGGACATCCGCGTCGTGCCGATCGCAAAGAAGGACGCCGACGCGCTGATTATTCGGCTGCATTACAGTCACAAGACGGTCAACAATGCTTTCCTCGCGCTCGGCGTCTTTTTGAACGGCCGGCTTGAAGGGGCGATGACGTTTGGCCCGTCGATGGACAAGTCGAACATCCTCGGACTCGTGCTCGATACCGCATGGAACGGCTTTCTTGAACTGAACCGGCTGGCGTTCTCGGAAGCCTTGCCGCGCAATTCCGAAAGCCGCGCGCTCTCGATCGCGCTGCGGATGATCAGAAAGCATTATCCGCACATCGAATGGGTGATCTCGTTCGCCGATGGATGCCAGTGCGGCGACGGGACGATCTACCGTGCGGCCGGATTTGTGCTCACCGGGATCAAGCTGAATAAAAGCTTGCTGCGATTGCCCGATGGTTCAGTGACGCACAAGATGACGCAAGTGACCGGAAAGAACCGCGCGGCGCATTTCGCCAAAACCGGCGGTTCATGGTCGGGCCAGGGCGTGCCGCTCGACGGCTACCAAATGCGGTATATCTATTTTCTCAATCCCAAGGCGCGGGTGCGGCTGGCTTGCAAAGAAATCCCATATGCGGAGATCGAGCGGCGCGGCGCCGGCATGTATCGCGGTCTTGCGCGTGGTAAGCAGGCGATGGCCGATCACCAATCGGAACAGCGGCGCGGCAGCAGCGACCACCACGCTCCAGCTTGAGCCGACAGGTCGGGTTTTGGAAGAGAAGCAGAAATCATGTGCTCATTCCGAGCCTTACCGGTTGTGACCGAAGCGGACATCGCGGCCGCACTTGGCATCACCCTGGGTTCCCCCCAGTCGCTGCGGGTACCTACGGGTGGGCGGCAGTCAAGTTCTCCACCGAATTCGCTAGCCTGACGCGGAATGAAGTGCGACACTTGCGCCGCGCGGTTTGTCACGCAGTAGGCCAACATGGCTGACATCCCGGCCACTCACTACGTCAAAAGTGACGACGTCCATATTGCCTATCAGGTGATTGGCGACGGTCCGCGCGACCTGCTGTTCGTCCCGGGTTTTGTCTCCAATGTTGAAGCGCTCTGGCAATCGCCGGTACGCGCCTCCTTTTTCCGCAAGCTTGCGACGTTTGCGCGGGTCATCACGTTCGACAAGCGCGGCACCGGAATGTCAGATCGCGGTTCCCAGATCTTCACGCTTGAACAGCGGATGCACGACGTGCAGGCGGTGCTGGATCAGGTTGGTTCCCAGCGGGCCACCTTGTTTGGCGTGTCCGAGGGCGGTCCGATGTCGCTGCTCTATGCAGCGACCTATCCCGAGCGCACGTCAGCTCTGGTGCTTTGCGGCACTTATGCGCGACGCTCGTGGGCCCCTGACTACACATTTGCATGGACCGATGCCCAATGGAGCGCTTTCCTTTATGACATTGAGCACCACTGGGGCTCGGCAGATGCAATGAGTTTGCTGATGTGGGCGCCCAGCCTTGCTGGTAACAAGCAGGCACTTGAGCAAATCGCCGCCTACTTCAGGGCCTCTGCAAGCCCAGGCGCGGCATCTGCGATCCTGCGCATGAACCGGGAGATCGATGTCAGAGATATCCTTCCCGTTACGCGTGTACCGACCTTGATTTTGCATCGCACCGATGAGCGCGTCATCGACGTGAAGCACGCGCGTTACCTGGCACAGCAGCTTCCTTGCGCCAAACTGATTGAGCTCAGTGGTCAGGACCATATGGTCTGGGTTGGCGATCAGGATGCAATTATTAATGAGGTTGAAGAGTTCGTCACCGGGCACCGGCAGGCAGCAGAGCCGAACAGGGTGCTTGCGACTGTGCTATTTGTTGACATTGCGGGGTCGACGGAACGCGCCGCCGCGCTCGGGGACGGCGCCTGGCGCGGGCTGCTGGACGCGTTCTATGCCAATGCTCGGGGCGTGCTCGGCCAGTACCGCGGCCGCGAAGTCAACACCGCCGGCGACGGTTTTCTTGCCACGTTCGACGGGCCTGCGCGGGCTGTGCGTTGCGCCAACGCAATCGGCGATGCGGTGCGCCCGCTCGATCTGAAGGTCCGTTGCGGTTTGCATACCGGCGAGTGCGAATTCGTCGCTCACGACATTGTTGGCATTGCCGTGCATATCGGCGCGCGTGTGGCGGCGCTAGCTGCGCCCGGTGAAGTTCTGGTCTCACAAACGGTCCGCGATCTCGTGGCAGGCTCTGGGTTGACGTTTGAAGAGCGCGGCCGTCACGTGCTCAAAGGCGTGCCGGACAAATGGCGTCTGTTCCGTGCGGTAATGACCTAGCACGTTTTCACCCGCCGCGGTCAGAGCACCGATGGCCGCTTTTGGCCCCAAGCCGACCAACTTCGTCGCTTGGGGCTGGTCTGGTATTGGGGGCAGTCCGGACATCGCATTAGCGATCCTTCGGCCGCCGCTTGTGACCCATCTCGGAAGTGGGCCCTAGTCCAGCAGCGGCCCGAGATGCTTTGATGAGTGGGGCTGGAACTCAGACGCATGGGTGGCCTGATGTACATATTCATTCGAAAGTACACCAACGTTCATTCGGTTGCGGATGCTGCCCGCCGCGCCAAAAGCGGCGTCGGTCAGATCCTAAGGGAATCGCGCGGATTCAGATCTTATTATGTACTGGATGGGGACGAAGGCGTCGGTGTCGCTGTGATGATATTCGAGGACCGCGAAAGCGCCAATGCGGCGAACGATAAGGTACTGGAGTTTGTTAAAGCGAGCCTGCTTGACCTTAATCTTGGAGACCCAGAAATCATCGCCGGGGAAGTTTTGGTCAATATAGAATCTGATGCGTAATTGTTCGTAAAGGCGTCAGGGGCAGCGCGTCAAAGCTGCGGCTCCTGGCTACGAACCCAATCCGTTGCTCCCGACTGTTACAGCAAAATCGGCACGTTTGAGACATGCCGACGCACTCCGAAGAAGTTCGCTCATCGGGGCGGACCGGAAGTGGCCGCTCCACGACGCAAATGACCCATGTCGGACATAAACACCGCGCGATAAGAAGCCTGAGCGGCTAGTTCCAAGGCAATTCTTTTCCGTGCAGCAAGCTCGGCGCGTGGAGCTATGCGGGCGTGTGCACCCATGCGCCAACGAGCGGCGGCCGAAGGTCATCGGCGTCGATGGCGTCTCCGACTTCAACGCGCTGCATTCCGGCAAGCAATGAAAAGGTACAGCTCTGCGCGTTCGATGTGCTCGCGCTGGACGGCGACGATTATCTGGATGCGCCTCCGTGCCTCCGCCCCTTACCGGACCGCGTGGGCCGGACTAGGTCAGCCGCGAACGGCGAGCGCGCGCTCTTACCGAAGCTGTTGATCTTTTTCTGTTACGGACAAGCCGATGCAGAGAAACGATCCAGGGCGTACTTGGAGCCGAACCTCGGGTTCATAAGGATGGCGATGGGCGTGCGACTCGGCAATCATGCCCGGCTGCATGGCGACGAAAGGCGCCCATCAAATGCCGTACAACTTTGGGCGACAGTGCATCCAGATTGTCGGCTTCAGACTAGAAGTAGCGTGACGTTACAGTAACTTGCATCGAAGGAGAGCAGCTATGCCAGATTGGTTGCCGACGGTAGTGCCTTACGGCGCTGATCAGACCGTCTACCTTGTGTTCGATAGTTCCGGAGCGTCACACAATGATTGCCCCGAAAAGGGGATCGAGCGGGACGACGTCGAAACGATCATCTCCGATCTCCTAACCGGCCAATTCAAAGCTCCGGTTCGCGTCATGGCCTTCAACACACTTGAGCACTGGATCGAGGATGTTTCCAACGAAGTAGCCGAAGAAATTCAAACCCGCTGCGATATCGATGGCGTACCAGTACCCGAACACATCAGGGACTTTGTTGCAAGCCACACCGGTGCAATTCAGCGGCTTCACTTGGCTTTGAGCCTGGAGTTTGGAAAAACTCATGACCAACAACATTCTCACAAGCCTTCGTGACATCCGCAAGGCAAACAACATCAGCCAGGAATCGCTTGCTGTCAGCATCGGCATGAACAGCCAGTCGGGCATTTCTGGGCTTGAGCGGGGCATCAGGTCTCCGACCTTGGCCACGCTGACCATCTGGGCTGAAGCCCTCGGCTATGAACTCGTGTTGAGGCCGAAGCAAGGAATCCAACTCCCATTCAGGTCATCGCACACAGCCAAGACCCTTAGCGGACGTTCCGAGACGCCAGACAATGCACCTTGTGAGGCATAAGAAATCGACCAAAAACAACAGTCTTGCTCAAAGCAGAAGGCTGCTTAGGAATGGGATTCCATTTTCGTCAGAATGTGGCCTGATTAATCGCCGAAAGTTAGTGTGATTCGCGGATGCTAAAATTGGTGACAGTCCATAACGGAGGCTGCCATGAAAGCGTTCGATCGCGTACTGACGACATTCGGTATTCTTCTTCTGTTTTCCATTCGTGCTGATGGGCACGATCCGTCGATGCCGCATCACGAATGGTTCAACAAGCAGGAAATGAACCCGGCTGCACAGCGTCGGCTCGGTCTTCCATACAAGTCTTGCTGTAACAACGGCGACGTATTCAAGACCCGCTTCAGGGTTGGTGAAGATCGCTCGGACCAGTGGCAATACCTGAAAGATGGCGAGTGGAAAATCATCCCACCCGATATAATAAGAGAAAGTGATACGCCCGATCGTACCCCCGTCCTGTTCATCAACAAATCCACGGGACAGGAGCTCTGCTTCTTCGTACCGCAAGGAGGCCTCTGATGAGTGGCCTAGATCCGATACCGCATCTAAGACTTGCGCAGAAGCCCCCAAGCTCTAGGTTTGGATGCCCGGTTTGTAGGCCGCAGACGGGTATACTTTCTTGACTCACTGGTACGCGGAAAACGATTGCGGTGACCGAGAACGACAAGCTGGCTATCTCTGCTTCGATAAACTCACGTGCATACTCTGTTTTGTGAACGACGAAGAACCCGGACACTGTTGAGGTGACGAAAAACATTGGCAAGCAGTCGCCCAACAAAGGCGGCGTCTCAAAAGCGCAGGCCTTCCAGAGTGACGCCCTTCCATCTTGCGGTACTAGCGAATTGATCGAGTAGGCCTCGACGCGCCTTCCGCTATTGGCCCAACTCGGACCTCTGGTGAGGTCCGCTATTGCGCCGCGATCAGAGGTACAGCGGACCTCATGAGCGCCTTGTGGTGCGAACGGCTCCCGGCGGATGAGCCGCGTAGGTTGCTCATCCGCCGGGCCGGCGCCGCCATGGCAATGCCTCGAACAGCACGGCGCATTCCTGAATTTTACGGATCCACGTGGCGGACCAAACCGCCTTGACCCGCATCCTCCGGCGCGGCCGGCGACGGCGCGGTGACCCACTCAAAGCCAAGGATCGCGCGCGGATCGCAATCGACGCGAAAATTAGCGGGCAGTCCCTGCGACTGCGCGATTTCGATGAGGGAGCACTCGTCCCGCTCTGCCTGTAGCAAGTCGCCAAGGAGATCAGTTTCGGCGTCGCGCCTCTGCTCGGCCGTCAATGCATTCTCGTCGTCGGCGATCGCATCGATCTCGCGATCAAGCGCCGCAATCAGCGCGTCCCGATACAGCCACGCAAACAGGCCGAGCGTGTCGGGCAATTCGAAAAGCCTACCAGCCGATCACCGAAGGGTATTTGGACTTGATGGTGCTGCGTCGAAAAAGCGATCGGCCCGTCATGCTCGATCGCTTGATCGGTACGCGGCGCGCCACTCTCGGCCAACTGCTCGATCCGATCGCGCATTTTCCTCTTCGCAACCGACGAAGGCCAGGGCGACGAGCGGACACGATTGAGATCGGCTTTCACCTCGCGAACGCGCCGACGTCGGCCTTCGATTGCGTCGAGCAAGTTCCCTTTGAACGTCGGCGTATCGACCTTCACCATCTGGCCGATCGATACGGCCGGACGCGCGGCGATGGCTTGCTCGATCGCGCGGATTATCTCTCCGGCTTTTTGAAATTTGGCGCCGCCTTGTTCTTCGGCGCGAGCGGCGAGGCGCCGATCGCAAAATCTCATTCCGCGCAGCGCTTTGAGCCGACTGCTCCTGCCTTGAACGTTCCAGTCCGAGCACGGCCACGGCGGTCGACGGTTTATCGACGGCTGCATCCAGTTGGTCCGCCAGCCACTGCCGCTCGTGCTCTGCGAGGCTGCCGTCCCGCAGAGCTTCTACGAAGGCGCGATCGAGCCGGAGCGCGGACATGGAGCAGCCTCGTCCCTCTAAGAGGACCCATAAAGGTCGCGAACCGCGCGTTCGGCTCTGCGCTCAGCGATGCGATCACGCACAGCACGCGCGGCATTGGCCTTCTTTTGTCGCTCGCGGTCGGCGAGCAGCGTTTGCCTGTTTGCCATGCTTCCCATGACAAGCCGTTCGCGACGCCACCGTTCAAGGTCGTCGCGCTCTCGCAGTTGCTGGCTCGTCTTGCGCTGCTCCTGCCATTTCCTGCGGCACTCTCGGTCGCGATGCCGCGCCTCGTATTCGCGGTCTAGAACAAACCGGAAGCCGCTTTCCCAATTTCGAAGGTCGCGCTTGGGATCGAACCGGCCATAGTAGCGTCGGCCGCTCGCGATCTGGCCTTTGACATAGCCGGGCCAGAACTTTTCCATCAGTCGCGTCGTCTCTCGCCGACCCACGAAATGCAAGCCGCTGTTGTGGTGATCGCGCGCCATCGCGGCCGCCTTCTCGATAACATCAGGAGGCGGCTCGCTCGATATAGTGGTCTGCGGTGACGCGGCGCGGGAAGTGGTCGAAGTGGGCCGATGCGGTTGGCCTTCCTCAAGAGAAATCAAATCAGATTGTGCCGCGCGGGAACTGCTGTTTTGGCTTTCTTCTTTGGAAGCGGCGGCGGCATTGCTCATGTCAAGCGGTTCCCGCGCCGCGTCACTGATCTTCGGCGAAAATCCGTGGCCAGCAATATCCTCGTTACCTGCTGGCCACGCTTTTTTCTTGGGCCGCCCGCGCGACCTCCCGCTGCTGCGCTTCGCCCGCCGGGCGCGCTCGGCCTCGCGCCGCTTGCGCTTCCGGTCCGCCTCTCGTTCGGCCCGGTTCATGTCGAAAGCGCCGATGGTGGTGATCTTGAGCGCCGTCCGTTCGGCCATGGATAGGCGCAGCCGCCATGCCAGCGCGTCCGCCTTCCACTTGCGCGGCTCCTCAGCTACCCATTTAGCCAGCCGCTCGGCCTCATAGGGCGGCAGCCAGGGTACCCATGCCCGCGCCCAAGCGACGATATGCGCGATGACCTCGCCGCGCAGATAGGCGATGTGGTGCGCTGCAATTACGAGATCGTCCATGCCCGCGTCATCGTCGGGCAGGAAGCGGCCGTAACGGTGCTTGAACAACCGTTCCAGTTCGCGAAGGCGGATCAGCGTCATCAGGCGGTCATGGTCGGGCTTGCTGTCGTTCCGCTTGCGCTGCTGCTGCGCTTGCCAGGCGTAGCGGCGCGAAATCTCGGCGTGACGTGCTTGCGCGCTCGCGGGCCGCGCGATAGATTTTGCTGTGTCGGCCATTCTCGATCTCCATCGATGGTTGGCGCATGCAGAGAAGTTGCCCGCGCGCGGTGGCGGACCGTCGCGCGGGTTTTCTTTAGGACGTGGTGGTGCTTGCGAAGCTGGCGGAGGCTGCGGTGTTCAGAGAGGAACGAGCAGTCAGCGGCATTGATCTTGCCGACGTAAGCTTGCCACGACTTTGCATCATCGATTGCAACGACTGCGTTGCTCATGGCGCGACCCGCTATTGAACGGTCGCGCTGGCTGCCCCCATTGCGCTCATGGCAGCGGCACGCCAGAGCGGCGAATCCCTCAAGTGGGCAACATCGGCCTCGTAAACCTTACAGAGGAGCTTCTGTGCTACCCCGACGCCGAAATCATTCGTCGTAGCTGCTGATTTTGCCATCGGCCTTCCCTTTGCGTTGGGCACGGCCCGGCGAATTGGGAAACGATCGCCGGGCCGCGCATCTTCGCAAGGAGCCGATCAGGCGTGACCGCGCGGGGTGGTGAACAGCATGTGATGATGTGGACCCCATGGTGATCCCTTGAGTACGACCGCGCCGCAGCGCGAGCCCATGCACCCCCATGACATCAAGCGTTACTCAGATTTTTTGCCCTTGTCATACGTAAACAGCGATCTTGGCCGACCAATTGTGTAAACCGAATTTTTTCAAATGGTTCGCCGTGCAGGCCACGATGCGATCGCATGCCCGAATGCGATTTGCAGACGCGACGAACGTCTCGCTGTCGCATTGGGTTGCAAGTTCCTTTCTGCCGGCTTTTTTTAAGCCGGTATGTTGACCGCAACGTAGATGGAAAATTTAATCATGGACCGGCGCTAGAGACGAACGATAGCGCCCGTGCCACGGCGTCACTGCCCCGCATTTCCGACCCAGCGGGCGGCACCAGCAAAACTTGGACATTGACGATAGCCCCGGAGCATCACCTCCGGGGAAGTGGGTGGCTGTCATGAGCAGAGGCGGCAAAACCGCGTTTGCGCACAAGCCATCAGGAAAATCCGGAGACCGAGATCGATCGCTGAATGAGAGGAGAAGACGGAATGAACGAGCAGAAGATCATGCCACTATTCGTGTTCCAACGCCGCCGTCACATCGAACTTGAGGGCGGCTCTATCCTTGCCGGCCAACCGATCGTCGATAATCCGAAGCAGGCCCAGTTAAAGGCGCGCCACAAGCAGATGATCAATTCAATCGTTCAGAAACTGGGAGCCGAGGCCACTTCCGGGCGAATGCCGGCCGACGCTTTGGTTTTGGTTCGCACGGCACGTCCGGCGAACGCCGTTGAGACGAGCAACGATAAGGTCATGGCGGCTTGGGCGAAAAACTCGTTGGTGATCGGCGTCAGGGTTGATCCGCACAACGACGGCTTTCTGCGCATCGATAGCGATCAGTTGCGGCAAATGGGGCTTTCATCTGGTTTTGCGAGGAATACGCGATGATCGCAGCAAAGCGAGCAGAAGCCGCAATGGAGGACGGCACGCCGGATCGGCCCGGACCTCGACGCATGTTGAGCGAAGCGCAGGTTCTGGCGATCGTCCCGATCTCGCGAACCACGCTTTTTCGGCTGGCCAAGTCCGGCCGCTTCCCGAAAGGAACTTATATCAGCCCTAACAGGCGCGTTTGGTACGAGGATGAGATCGTCGATTGGCAGAGGCTGGTTGACGAATTCAATCCGCGCCGAGGGCGGGGCCGCCGCCAACGCTAAGCGCGCTCTCGGTGCGTCGTCGCTAAGCGACATCGATGCTGAGGTCCGGCATGTCGCGCGGAAACAGAACCGTCAACCATAGCGCCGGTTTAGGATGCACCTCATCCTGTGGGCGCATCCTCCCTGAAAATGAACAAACTAGTTTATTATGTCTGGATCGCTGCTACATCATTGATCACTGCTGCACTATTAAGGGATGGTCCGCTACGCGGCGAACTCCCGTTCACATACCCATTTGCAGACGAACTAGGATTGTAATTGCGCACGCCCATTTATCAGTCGTGAGGGCTCAAATCATGACGAACCGCTTTTCGAGGCGCATCATGACCGATGTGCTCATAGTCCTAGTATCCGTGGTGATGATCACGATTGCGGCGACATCCTGGGGCGAGCCCATTCGGTCCGGCATCGCTGCTTCTATCCCGGGTCCATTCCATCTTGCGATGAAAAGGACACTGGCAACCGCTGAACCGAGCAAACGGAACGTTGCCTACGCGCAATCGAGATGCCGGCTTCGTTCTGCGCCTCTGCAATGGAACGTAGACTGGCTTTTCCGGCCGCCTCTAGCTCCCGGCTGACGAATTCGATCCGAACCGAGGACGCGGCAAAGGGCGTCGCCATTCTTGCTTCGGACTGACAAAGCGCATCATGTCCGCTTTCGAGGGTAAACCGGGCATCCAGTGGTGTTGAGGCTGAATTCCGCTTTTGACCCCTTAACAGACATGCGGGTCTCGGTCCGCTATCGTCTCATTCGGTGCAATGCCGAGCCACCACTACCTTCTGGCGCAGTCGTTCCCAGCCGCGGCAGTATCCGCCGCGCAAGAGATCGAGGGTCTTTGATAAACTGCGCAAGTTTGCCCATGGGTTCTGGATAATGGCTTTGTTCGTCACTTGCTGGGAAACCCGGCGGTCAAAAACTGGCTTGAAAATTGAGTCCAGTATAGAAGCCGTTTCCGTATGTAGAGTCGCGGACAAAACCCAGTGACACGCCGGACTGCATGCCCAAAAAGCTAAAACCCGTAATATGGCCTCCGACGCGAACTTGGTCATAGGTCCAACTGCCCGAAAAGGCGGCCTCAGGGCCAACGAATAGGTTTTTTGCGATGGCGATACCCGTTTTACCCTGCGCATAGAAGAACTCGGACCCGGTGTTGTAGTGCGCCTGGGCGTAGAACATCGTGTTGCTGGTCGGATTGCCGTAAACTGAAGACAATACTTTGATCCCGTATAGGGTGGTATTGGATGGCAACAGACCAGGTGCTGCATATACGTGGGCGTTCACCATCGATGGGCCCGCGGCAACAAGCCATGACCAGCCATTAGAGATGAACTGGTAACCCACCAAGGCATCGAGTGTTGTATCGAGGCCGACGCGTTTCGTGCCGACGTCGATGAAGCTATAGCGCCGCGCTGACGCAATTCCTTGCACGCGCCAGCCCGGCTCCCATAGGCTTCCGAAGGGAGAGTAGCTCGCGGTCAGGTCCGTATAGAAGGCTCCGTAAGAAGCAAAGTCGCTGGAGTTTTGAAGCGACCATCGAGGCGGCTCTTCTGCGCTGGCGCTCGCGAGACTCACCGCACCCATCGCAGCCATGCCTGCAAGCGAATTCCAGGCAACCTTCGTCGTCCGCCGAATCATCACTCCGGTGCTGTCCCTACACAGTTGGCTCTTTAGCGAGTTGCCTTGTCACGTCGGCGCCGACGTCATTTTGGCCGAAACGCAAGGCAAAGCCCGCCGCGATGTCGACAACAGCCTCTCGCCACCCAATCAGGGTTAGAAAGCCGTAGAGGAAGAAGCTGACGTTGATCGAGCAAAAGCCGAAGAATAAGAGATTGCCAGACCATAGGTTTGTGGCAGCGGAAATGATGGAAGTGGCTGTAAGGACGAAGAGTGCAAGCAAATGAGATGCCGGCGCAGCGGTGCGGCCCTTGATCTTCGGGGTGCGAGCAAAAGGACTCTTGCGGCCTGTCGCCACCTGTTCGAGCGACCGATAGACACCTGCCAGGTTAACCGGAACAAGCAGCAATGTGAGCGCATAGACCCGAAGCAGATCTCGCCACTGGTAGCCAGTCCTCGTTAAATCCCGACCATACAGCAGATAATATGGAGCTGCTGCGATCGGGAACCAAATGTTAGAAAATTCGCTTCCAAACGGGACGATCAGCAACAGCAGTAGCCCGACATTCGCCAGGGTCGGCGACAGCAGATAGTGTGATCTAATGAGAGTTTCGAGTACCCCGGCGCGAGGTGCCTGTCCTCTCGACCAGAGTTCGAGCAGGCTCGGGAAGATGATTAGCCCGCCATTCGCCCAACGCCGGCGCTGGATCACGAGAGCGCCAAAATCCGATGGGGTCGCGCTAAACGCCAACCGCTCGGGATGATTGTGCAAGCGCCATCCGCGCGCCGCGAGATCGATGGTGGATCCGGTGTCCTCAATTAGAGTTTTATCCTGGATGAAGACCGGGATCGGGTAACCGCGCTCCTCTGTCGTCATCCTGATCTCGTCCAAGGCCGCGCGGCGGAGAACCGCGTTCGCGCCCACCCAGAATGTAGCGTTGTAAGCGGTGAAACCCTGATGGACGAGATACTGGATATCGGTGGTGGCACCCGCCACTCGTTCTAGCACCGTCGGTGGATTGGGATAAGCCGAATAGGGCGTCTGCGCTATAGCGATGCCCCGATCGGCTTCCATGATCGAGACGAGCTTGAGAACGTAGTCGGGAAGAATGATGCTATCGGCATCGATAGTTATAATGTAATCGGCTTCGGGCACCGTGATCTCCGCCTCGTCCGCCGGTGTTTCCGTTAGTAGCAAAACGCCGTTGGCGCCTTTCGAGATGGAGAATGTGCGTCCGATCAGTCCGATATAGCTGTTAAGATTCATTGCCTTGTTCGGCGCATGCGAGAGATTAGCAAATCGCTTGCGCTCGAATGTGTCGATCGGAACAGCAAATAACGCCGCGAGTCGCCGGTATTCCCGCTGTATCCGCGCCGCATCAACACTCTTTCCGTTCTGAAGAAGCGCCGCGGTATCGCGGTGCTTTTTGACGAGACGGTCGATGACTTCGCGCGCGAACAGTTCATCGGCATGGGCAAAGGCTGGCTGGGACAGTTCAACGTAGCGTTTTCCGATCGCCTCCACCACTGCTGCGGCATCGTCAAAAAGAGCCCCGACGATCTGCCGCTCGCTCGAAATAACTGCTGTTCCTGATGACGCACGTTCGAGATAGGTGCGTGCTGCCACACAAAATCGCTCTGCTGCCGCAGCTAACGTGTCATTCAGTTCGACGATAAGTTCGCGCGTCGCTGAAACTGCGACCAAGTCGGCTCCACTACGGGCCGGCGGATCGTCGAGAAGCAAGGTGACTCTGCGATTAGGATATTCTGACAGGGCAGCGGACACGATCGTCTGCATGACCACGGAAATCTCTTCCTTAAAGGAAGGGACAAGGATGCTTACTGTCGGGCTGTCATCATAAAGCGTTTCAAGATTGCAATGCTCGTCGCGACAATTCAGATAATTCAAATGACGCTTAAGCTGACCAATTCGCGTCAACTGATAAACGATGTTTCCGTAAAACAGACTGAGCAAGGCAATGCTAAAGACAATGACGAGCATTACCTTGATGGAGAGACCATCCGCGCCCAGATCGATGCTGGTGAACACATTGGCGAATCCCAGCGCAAGCGCAACGGTGCTCGCAACCACGGCAAAGCGCGTCAGCAAGATGTCTTGTTTCATTGAGAGATGAGGTCCGGTGTGTGATGCAAGGAGTTTGCGACTTGATTAATAAGTTTGTCGCAAATGTGCCCCGGCCCCGGCCTCAATGTGATGATGATTGGACGCTTATTTGGATAGCCGCATTCAAGTATACCGCAGATAGCTCGAACATCCATCGATCCGCCGAGCGATCAAATGCGCGGCGCCGACGTCCAAAATGACTCAGGACGAGCATTTCAGGTCGGCAGGGTTTCGGGGTTGTTCACTCGGCAAATGACTTCCGCTGTTAGCACTTTTGAGACATGCTGACGGACTCTGAGAAGGTCCGCTTATCGGGAACGACCGGAAGTGATCGGCGCCCCCGGCCGCTCGACTTTGGTTTCGCAACAAGCCAACATCATTGCAAGATCAATCCTGATCAAGCAAGCCAAGCTCGTTGAGCATAACACGTCAGCAACGGAGGATCATATGGCATCATTCGTCCTTGTCCCCGGGGCAGGCGGAATGGCTTGGTATTGGCACCGCGTGGTTCCGCTTATTCGCGCGGCGGGGCACGAACCCACCGCGATCGATCTGCCTGGCGACGACAGGCACGCCGGTCTCGCGGCGTATGCGGACATCGTCATCCGCGCGATCGCAGAACGAAGCGACGTTATTCTCGTCGCTCAGTCGCTAGCGGGCTTCACGGCGCCCCTTGTTTGCGCGCGTGCGCCCGTGCGGATGCTCGTGTTCGTCAACGCGATGATCCCCAACCCCGGCGAGGCCGCTGGTGCCTGGTGGGGCGCAACAGGAGCGGCCGAAGCGCGGGAACAAGCTGCGGCGCGCCGCGGCTATGCGACGGAATTCGATGTGGGAACGTACTTTCTCCACGACGTGCCGCAGAACGTGCTGCGCGCCGGCCCGGAACGCCCACGCGAGGAAGCCGAGACTGTTTTCGGCGAATCCTGTTGCTTCGAGCGCTGGCCCGAAATCCCCATTCATGTTCTTGCGGGAAGAGACGACCGTTTTTTCCCGATCGAATTTCAACGGCGTGTCGCGCGTGAAAGGCTCGGAAAGGAGGTGGAGGAAATTCCCGGTGGTCATCTCGTCGCGTTGTCGAATGCGGAAGGGCTGACCGAGCGCCTTCTTTCGTATGAGAGGGGCCTGACACGCTAGTGCCTTGCCGTTGTCTCTTGAGCACAAGCCCGAATTTGTCTGATGGCCAAGGCGCACCTTCGCTATCGGTCTCACACCGCGCCCGATCGGCAATGCCAGGGCGCAGGTCAGCTTTTTGAAAGGAGTAGCGGGCTAACTTTCGCGAATCAGCCAAGGTCCGAATCTGGCACCTTTGCGACATGCCCGCCTATCCTGAGAATGTCCGTTCACCGGGGTAGACCGGAAGCGGCCGGTCGAGGGTCAAGCCGGCGCTTTTGAGCCAAGCGGAATATCGACTGCTTAGCTCAAAAGCACAACGTTTCCGGTTTGAGTGATGCAATATGACAGCGACCTGCCCCGCTAACGCGTGTCGAATCTAAGCGCACCAGCGGGACATGGCTTGACAGTATATCCGGACGAAAAATTGGTGAGCCACAAGTTTGTGGCACGCGCTAAACGAAAGCGCGTACGAGCAATCCCAGACCGGCAATGGTGACGACCATGAGGAGGCGCGGGCGCACACCGCAGCCAAAACGCGAGCCAAAGTTCATCGAGTCATTGACCGATGCGCTAGACGCGGTGAAAAGATTCCGGGTGAAACGTTGCTTCGCCTGCCGGCCAGGCGATGGTCACTAGCTCACCAGTATCAACAACTAAACCGACCGAACTTCCGCTATTCAGTCGGACACGTTCTCCTATCTTCAGGGGCGTGCGACGGCTCGGGCCTGATCTCTTCTCCAAAAGAAAGCTAACAACGGGCAGCGCAACCGCGACAAGAACGACAATCCGTGCCCAGTTGATTGGTTGCTCGTAACCGTCCGCCATGCTTGTTGGATCAATCAAGTCGCCACTCCTTCTTTGCCTATGCCGCGAGGGTCGCGAAACCGGGAAATTCGGGCGTACTGGCCGCCTTATCGCGCTCGCCTTTGATTTCTGGAGCGAGCGTGACCTGCGCGGAGTGAATTTGGGCAAGGTCGGCCCAACGCATATCTTTGTAATTAAAGCCGCGCGCGAGCGTGGGCTTCACGACCATGAAGTAGGGCGAAATATCGAAATCGCGTGGCGCATAAAAAGACGAGTGACGGATCTCGGCGACTTCGCGCCGCCCTGTCTGGCCCTCAACGCGCTTGATCTCGGGCAGGATCGGATAACGCACGGCGTCGAAAGCTTGCGCAATCAGCGAGGAACAGATGATGCGGCTGGCATCGCCGGAGCCGAGCGCGATCGTTCGGCGACGCCAACGCTGCGTTACCGGACCTGGCAATAGATACCGCATCAGGTCGATGACGTTCTTGAAGTCGTAGCCGAGACCAATGCGTTCGGAAGCGTAGCGGCAGACCGTCTCGCAGTCCGCTTGGGTGAGGCCCACCGGCCGGCAGATGCGGGTTCGACAATGAAGATATTTCGACAGCGGCGCGGACACGACCCCTTCATCGATATTGGCTTCGATCAGGACGTGGGGTTCGCGCTCGGTTTCTGCGCCGGCGATCCGCCCGACGTACAACGCCGAATGCAACCAAGCCGACTGAGTGAGATATTTGATGCTGCCCGAGATACGGCCTTTGCCCTCGACCAGCAAAACATCGCCGGGCCGAAGGGTCTCGCGTAAAGCGGTCAAATCGTTTGGAGTGGGCGGCTCACAGCTGGCTGGCTGCTGCAGCCGGGCGATCAAGCGTCCGACATTGCCGAACAACGAGTCCATGTCGTCCCTCACCTTTTGGTATTTGCCTTACGGCAGTGTAGGGCGGCTCACGTGCCGTCCACTACCAGGTTCCTCACCAAGCGTAATCGTGAGAGGTGGGTCGGACTACTGAACAGAGGTTGATCCGTATGTAACCTTTTGCTGGGCATACCTAAGTTTGACCGGCCGTGTCGGCCATAAGAGTGCTGGGAATGGTGCACCTCGTTCAGCTGCCGACATCCCTCAGCGTTGATCGCGCTCCAAGAAGCCTAGCAAGTGATGAAAGTTCAATGCTTCTGCGGAGCTTTGCAGGGTCGAACGATGGCTCCGCCTCAACGCTGGGCATTCCCGTCTGCATCTGGCCCTCAACTGACCTCCTGAGCGGGCTGGCCGATGTCCGTTGCCGGCGGACAAGCGGAAGTAGCTCGGTTACCGCCTGAAGTCGCATTTTAACCCGCAGCGGACCTTGGCTGCTTTGGGGCAGCGGCTCACCTGCGAGCTTGGGAGATCATTGTTCCGGCAGTCCTACCGGTCGGAGAATGTCGCAGTAGCGGGCTCGATCGGCCGCGTGAACTAACGGGGACGCGCGCTCCACCCAGGCGACTGAGTAGTCGGGGTTGAGCTTCCGCGCCTTTGCCATCGCCTCTTCCGCCTCCTCCAGATTGCCCAGCATCGTGGCCGAGACTGCGAGCGCGCGCCAGTGGCCTGAGATGTCAGGGCTCTGGCGTACCGCCCGGCGTCCCCAATCGAGGCCTGCCGCGTAGTCCCCCGCCATAAAATGCGCGAATGCGCGACTGCCGGCGAAGACTGAGAAGAACGGATCACGCGGACTGAGACGCATCGCTGTTTCGAGGTAGCCGACAGCCTGAGCGCCGTCGCCGCCGTAAGCCAGTGCTAGCCCGAGAAAAGAGTGGCCTAGCGCGAAGTTCGGATTTAAGTCGAGCGCCGCGCGCAGCTCCTCGACGGCGTCCTCGTGCTCGCGCCGGAGCATGTGAGATAGCCCAAGCGCGAGCCGCGCCCACGGGTCGTCGCGGTCGATCGCCACCGCAGCGCGCGCCCGTTCGGTGGCCGGTGCTAGTACGGCAGCGAGCCCGCCCGCGCTCCCAAAAGCGTGCGCGTTCCAGAGGCTGAGCCATGCGTGGAGCCCGAGCGCACGGGCATAGGAGGGGTCGAGCCGCAGGGCGGCCGACAAGAGGTCGAGCGCCGCCGCATTGTCGCTCTGAGTCCGTCGCCACATGAACGGCAGAGCGCGGATGACGTGATCCCACGCATCGAGGTGACCTAGCGGCGTCTGTTGTACGCGCGCGCCCTCGGCGGCGTAGAGCTGCGGCTCGACCGCGGTGACGATACTTGCCGTGACCTCGTCCTGGAGAGAAAAGAGGTCGGCCAGTGCTCGCTCGTAGCGCTCCACCCAGATTTTCGCGTCCGGTTCCGGCGTCGGCCAGTTGGACGCCAATCCGCACGCGCTCGCCAGCCCTTCGGACGCTGCCTTCAAGAACGTAGCGCACGCCAAGCTCGCGACCGATCTGCTTCAGGCCCACTGCCTTGCCCTTGTACGTGAAGGCCGAACCCCGCGCGATGACAAAGAAGCCGCGCAGGCGAGCCAAGGCGGTTGTGATCTCCTCGGCAATTCCGTCTGCGAAGTACTCCTGGCTCGGATCCCCGCTCAGGTTCTGGAATGGCAGAACGGCAATTGATGGCTTGTCGGGGAGCGCAAGTGCAGGCGGTGGCTTGGCTTCCATGCCTTCCAACCGAACACAATACACACGCACCGGCCAAGCGATATTCTTCAGTTGATGCTCGCCTGTATCTTCGAATGCAAGGTCCAATTTGCTCCGCACATCCTCCTGCACTCGAGCCGACACACAGATGCCACCCGGGAGCGCGAGCGTCTCCAGCCGTGCCGCGATGTTTACGCCATCGCCATAAATGTCATTTCCTTCAATGATAACGTCGCCCACGTTGATGCCCACGCGAAACTCAATCCGTTTATCCTGAAGCACTTCGGCATTGCGCGCGGCCATACCGCGTTGAACTTCGACAGCGCAACGCAACGCATCCACAACACTGCTGAACTCCACCAGCACGCCGTCGCCGGTGTTTTTAACAACCCGCCCGTGGTGTTCGGCGATTTTGGGTTCGACGAGCGTGCGAAGATGGTCCTTCAGCCGGACGTGTGAACCCTCTTCGTCGAAGCCCATGAGCCGGCTGTAGCCGGCGACATCAGCTGCGAGAATGGCGGAGAGCCGTCGCTCCAAACGCTTGCGACCCAAAGCATACCTCCAGGGTACAGAGTAGTTTACGCCTCCGGTTGCAGTCGCCAAGGGGGACTGACGGATTTGGACACCCACCGCACGCCAGTACCCCCGAGGCGGCCCCTTCCGCGACCGATCGGTGACATTTGCGGCAGTGCCACTCTGTATTTCCGCGTCTGGCAGATATTGTTGCAAAAGTCGAAAGTTGCAGGGCTCAAGATTTTTCGCGACAACGCTAAGCAGCGAGCGATCGCTGATTCGCATAACCTCAATCGCGTTACCGAAGTCGCCTGTGAATTTTGCGTGAGGTCGTGAGGTCCCTCACATCTTGTACACGAAAGTCGCGCCCACGGCCCGCAGAATTTTGGTCATCGGCGAAAATCGACTTTTGCAACAATATCGGCACTTGACGGACGTGAATGTTCGAGCGTTCGACGTCCGCTTTCAAGGGATGAACGGTCTAGGGCCTATTGGGGCCCGCCTCATTCGGGCGGGCCTTTGTCTTTGGCAGCCAATATCGCAGAAGCCTTTGGCTTCTCTACGTTTTATCGGTTCTTTTGCGAACGAAAAAAGTACTGGACTACAGGACCACACGGCTTGGCCGTCCGCGGCTTCCTCGACCAGAATGTTTCGATCGGCCCGTATGCTGCCAAACCGAAGTTCTGGTTGAAGCGTTTAAGCGCCGGTCGTCTGCGCGCCGTTCCTTTCGCTCACGGGCCGAAGCCCGCCCTGCGATCACTTGCGCGCCTGACGCTGCCGCGTCCATCGCCTCCCGCGCCCAACGTCCGTGACGATCGCGATACGCCCCTCCAGCGGGTGCGGGATGGCGGGAGTTGTAGGAGTGATTTGGGGTAATCGCGAAGCGGTTTGCCGGGAGGACTGGACCAAGCCATGCGTGATTTGCTCGGCCAGCAGCGCAATCGGTAGTAGTGGTCTCCTGTAAACGTCGCTTCGGTTCGTCGACTTTAGCGGGCGCGAAGCGCTCCGAAGTCACCTCGCCCCGCTCTTGCGGCGTATCGTTTCCGAACGGCGCTGCGCCACTTTGGCGACGTTTTCAATCCCGGCAAGTCATGCTAGCTACGCCGCGCGGCAGAAAGACCGTGTTACAATCAATGGACGAGTGTCATGCGCAAGCATCGCGATCTCGAAAACCTCCCCAGCTTTCAGCATCACGCGTAAGCGGCGGAAGTCCTTCCCTTCGGAAACCCATGTCAAACGCGGACGGCGTAGCGTCCATGGCGATGTCGACTTGATCGAAAAGCTCGGCCGCAACGATCTATGTCCATGCGGCTCCGGACGCAGGTTTCAAGACCTGCTGCATGAAGTTCGGTGCCTATGACGGCTCGAACCGGGACTATTACTTTCAGGGAATAGCCGGCGGTTGGTTGTAGCCAATCTCTCCATTATCATTCCGGGGCACCGCGTAGCGGTGAGCCCAGAATCCATTGGCGCAACTGACGCCTTCAACTGGCAAAACCGACCACCGGCACTTCCCGAGATTAGCCCCTAACCGGACATGACGCGGACGTGCCAAAATCGACGCGAATGACCCAAAGCAGGCATGTAACAATTCACCTCCCTATCTGCCGGGCAGTACAGCAAATAGCTCGATGGCCTCAGCGATGCCCTTGAGGTCGCGCTTGCCGCGTTCCAGGAAACTGACATCCGCGCCGGCGACCAGATCCTTGACGGTCCGGGTCACGAGGCATTCGTTCGGCTCGGCCAGCGCTGCGACTCGCGCGGCGACGTGCACTGCAATACCTCGCACATCGTTGTCGCCAAATTCGACCTCACCCGTGTGAAGCCCAGCCCGAATTTCGATGCCGAGCGACCTGACTGGGGCGATCAGCGCCAATGAGCATTGAATGGCTCGCCCCGGCCCGTCGAAAGTCGCCAGAAATCCGTCGCCGGTCGTCTTGACTTCCGCTCCCCGGAATCGCGTCAACTCGCGGCGAAACACAGCGTTGTGGGCGTCGAGAAGCTCGTGCCAGCGCCTGTCGCCCATGGCTTCCGCGTGCTTGGTCGAGCCGACAATATCGGTCAGGAGGACTGTTGCGAGGATGCGTTCGTCACCAATCGCAGGCCTTACGCCCGTAAGAAATTCGATGACCTCGTTTGTGAGCTGATCGGCGTTGTCGCCCAAAAACGGCATGTGGTCGATCCCGGGCAATTCCAATAGCCGGGCGTTCGGGATGCTGCTGGCCAATTGCCGCCCGCCCTCAACATTCACGACCGTATCGTTGGTCCGGTGAACAACGAGCGTGGGAACACGTACGTAGGGCAGGATCCCGGAGATATCGATCATCATGTTCATACGCATCAAGGCCACGACTGCGGCGGGACTCGCGCTCGCCCGCTCGCGTTTCGCGAACCATTCCCGAAATGTAGGATCGTCCTTCTTTGATGGCACCCAGACGCCGATGTTCGCTCCGGTCCCCCAGTCCGTCTCCACATAATCAAAGAATCTCTCGAGCTTTTCGGACGTGGGGAACCATGAACTGAATTTTGCGAAGGCCCCCCAGAGAACGAGTGCACGACACCTTTCGGGATAATGCGCCGCGAATAAGGTCGCCAGGCAGCCACCCTCGGACAGCCCCAAGATTGCCGCCCGCTCTGAGCCTGCCGCGTCCATCACCGCTCGCACGTCATCCATGCGTTCGTCCATTGTCGGAAGGACTTCGAGCCGGTCCGAGAGGCCCGTGCCACGCTTGTCGAACGTGATGACGCGGGCAAAACTGGCAAGCTTGCTGAGCCAGCGCGCGAAGTGCGGCTCCTCCCAATAGATTTCGACATTTGAGACAAATCCCGGGACGAAAACGAGGTCGAGCTCGCCGTTGCCGAAGACCTGGTAGGCAACGTGGACGTTACCGCTCTTCGCATATCGCGTTTTCGGCAACATGGAGGGACCTCAACACCATACTATCAGCATCAGACGGCTCGATCCACGCTCCCGGTGCGGAGGTCGCGCAAATTGTGTCCGCGATATGATCCTCCGACCACTCCCCTGTCATGCCGCGAGCACACGGACATACCGGGCAAATGACCGGCATCGTGCAGTGTTTGGAGCTGCCAGTGATGCGGCACGGAATGCCGTTGTTTCGGTGCACGAGTCCGGAGGTGGCACTTTTCGGACTTCACGCGATGTCCGACTTGAGTCCGCAATACGCACGATTGTGTTGCAAAAGTCTTTTTGGGGTGGCGAACGAAAATTCTTAGAGCCGCTGATCCGTTTTACGCGCGGCGACGTGAGGGGGCCAAGTCGCTTCATCCAAAATTGATCACGGACCTCCGTAGTGGCGCTGAAAAG
>NZ_JADPKF010000025.1:0-42272 GCF_023073815.1 Bradyrhizobium sp. 157
AACCACAGACCCCATCAGGCCTTGGCAGGGCAAACTCCCAAGGCCTTCGCCGCTACCAAGACCACCGCGATCCAATCAGCGAATTAGTGAACATCGACAGCAATGACGCGGTTGTAGCGACGCGACACACCACCGTCATCCTCCGCGAAGGCGGGGGATCCAGTACGCTGCGGCTCATCGGTTCAATCACTGCTGTCTCTGGGAAACTGGATCATTCGGTCGAGCCGGGCGATGACAGTCCCGTACGATGGGTGGAGCGGAAGCGATACCCACCAATGCCGGTATACGTGATGATGGGTTTCGCTTCGCTCTACCCATCCTACGCAGGCACGCGTTCATGTTCTCGCGACGCATCGCGTCCGAGTTTTGCCATCAACTTCCCGCCCACTTCTTCAGAGGGCGCAGGGAACCGAACAATCGGGCGACCGTTTTCGGCAAAACAGCAATGGAGTCGAAACATGGCCGAACGCCGGAAAACCACACCACGGAAGACCGCAGCCCGGAAGGGCAGTCGCACGACAAAGGGGAAGAAATCATCGCCGAAGCGATGGTCGCAACGCGTGACACAAGAAAGCGACGCGCTCGATCTGAAGCGCGGCGTCTTCAAGCAGACCAGCGCGAAGAAGATCGCGGCATCGCTGAAGCGCTCCGCCGAGCACAGTACGCGCCGCAAGAGCGGCGCCTATCGCTCGGCGTTGTCGATGCTGACCTTCTACATCAACCGCGCCGGCAAGACCTTGCCGAAAACGCAGCGCACGCGGCTGGAGCGCGCGAAGGTGGAGCTGAGGCATCAGTTCGGAAGGGAGTGAGGAGAGCTTCTCGTCACGACCTTCCGATCGTCATACCCCGCGAAAGCGGGGTACCCAGTACGCCGCGGCCTCTCGATTGATAATTACCGTCTCTGGAATACTGGATCGCCCGGTCGAGCCGGGCGAGGACAGCAGTTGGTTGGGTGACGCTTTGCCGACACGGTCACCGACTACAGGCACCTCACGCCGCCCGGATATTCGCCATGAAGCGGTCGAGCTCTTCGCGCAGGCGCGTGCTTTCGCTGGATAGCGTGCGGGCCGAATTCAGCACCTCCCCGGAGGCCGAGCCGGTTTCGGTCGCGCCGCGATTGACGTGCATGACGTTGGCTGCGGCCTCCTGGGTTCCTTGCGCGACGTTCTGAACGCTGCGCGCAATTTCCTGCGTTGCCGCGCTCTGCTGCTCGACGGCGCTGGCGATCGTTGCGGCGATATCCGAGATCCTGCCGATGGTGCCGCCGATCTCCTTGATCGCGGCGACCGATTCCTGCGTCGCGCCCTGCATGCCCGAGATGTGACTGGAAATCTCGTCGGTCGCTTTCGCAGTCTGGCTGGCGAGCGATTTGACTTCGGATGCAACCACTGCAAAGCCGCGGCCGGCATCGCCCGCGCGGGCGGCCTCGATGGTGGCGTTCAGTGCCAAAAGGTTGGTCTGCTCGGCAATCGCCGTGATCAGCTTGACCACGTCGCCGATCTCCTGCGCGGCACGCGACAGCTTGCCGATCCGCCCGTCGGTCTGTTCGGCCTGACGAACGGCGGCCTCTGCAATCTGGCTGGATTCCTTGACGCGCCGCCCGATCTCGTCGACGGAAGCCGACAGTTCCTCGGTCGCGGACGCCACCGATTGCATGTTGCTGGAGGCTTCTTCCGAGGCGCCGGCGACCTGGTTCGAGAGGCTCTGGGTGGTCTCCGCTGTCCGTGTGAGTTTGCCGGCGGCGGATTCGAGCTGCACGGCCGAGGACGACACGTTGGAGACGATAGCGCCGACCGCGGTTTCGAATTCGTCGGCGAAGCGAATAAGTTCGGCGCGGCGCGCGGCACTCGCCGCCTTGTTCTGCGCTTCCTGGGTCGCGGCGTCGCGCTCGGCGCGGGCGATCGCCTGCACCTTGAACTCCTCGACCGCGCTTGCCATTTCGCCCAGTTCGTCCTTGCGGCCGAGGCCGGGCAGCACGACTTCGAAATTGCCGGCGGCGAGTTCGCGCATGGCATTGCACATCGCAATCATCGGCCGGGAAATACCTTTGCCGAGGAAAAAGGCCCAGACACAGCCGAGCAGAAAGCCACCGGCGGCCAGGATCAGGATCAGCCGTTCGGTCTCGCCGATGGTCGCATCCGATTCAGCCTCTAACCGCTTCTGATCGGCCAAGAGATCCGACTTCATCGCCGCCGAGCCCTTGTTGATCGCGGCGGCCGATTCCGTCATTTCCAGCGTCAGCTCGTCGATCTCCTTGGAATTGTCGACCAGCTTGGCGAGCGACTTCTGGTATTCTTCCAGAAGACTCGAAATCTCCTGGACCCCTTGGCGAATCTTGTCGTTGTTCACGGGGATCGCCTTCAACGAGTTGCCGAGAAATTTCAACCGCGCGAGTGCGCTGGATGCGACCGTTTTGTCCGAGTTGATAACGAACGTGTTGGCTAGCCCCACCACGGCCTGAAACTCATCGGCCACTTTTTTTGCGCTGAAGGTGACCGCCTGAAGCTCGGATTCCTCGGCGTCACTGGGGAGATCGTCGAGTTTGTAATAGAGCGACTGGCCGCTGCGCATCAGTTGGTTCTGCGCGATCCGCGCGCTCTCGTCCTTGACCTTGAGGATGTCGGCAAAGATCTTGGTGAAGGCGCGGAATTCCCGTTCCAGTTTTGCGACCTGCTCGAGCCGTGTCGGATTGGTGGTGCTCTTCATCGAGGCGATGATCGCTTCCTTCAGGTTGGCTTCGGCTGCCAGAGCCGCCTTGCCATCCTCTTCCTTTCCGGTCGCCACGAAATAGCGGGCGAGCGACCGGTAGGAAATCAGCTCGCGATCGATGTCTCGCGACAGGTTCGCCTCCAGCACGCTGCGCCGGTAGGACTCCACGCCGGCCGAGACCCGCTCGAACCCGAGATAGGCGAACCCCATGCTGGCGGCCGAAATCGCCAGCACGACGGCAAAGCCGAGCATGATCTTGGCGCGGAACCGCAGGGTCGGGAGCTTGAAAGACGAGCCGCCACGCTTCAAAAATCGCACGTCACACCCCGTTTTCGTTCTGAAAGACAGGCATCGGAGGCCCTGCCCCCGATCCGGTGCGCAAAGTTAAGGCAGAATGGATAAGGGCGGGTAAATCCGGGCAAAACTTGCAAGGGGTGCTGGGGTGACCGCTCTCTTATCCTCCCCTAGAGGGGGAGGGTCCGCTCACATGGGGCGCAGCGAAATGTGAGACGGGGTGGGGTGATCTCTCCACTCGAGCACTGAACGTGAGGTGAGACCGTCACCCCACCCCGCCACGCATCTTACGATGCATGACGACCCTCCCCCTCCAGGGGAGGGTAGAAAAACTCGCGTCGAGAGTCTTCTTCTGCGCGCGCACGCTACGCGAATGTCATCACAATGACAGGGCCGACCAAAATCCTAGTTGCAAGTTCCTTCGCCGCTGTTTCTAATTGGAATAATTATAAAACATCGGGAGGTACCACGCGTGTCTACAGTCAAGCTGACGGTAAACGGCAAGGCCGTCTCGGCCGAGGTCGAAGACCGGACCCTTCTCGTCCATCTCCTTCGCGACCATTTGAACCTGACCGGCACGCATGTCGGCTGCGACACCAGCCAGTGCGGCGCCTGCGTCGTCCATATCGACGGCCGGGCGGTGAAATCCTGCACCGTGCTGGCCGGCCAAGCCGCCGGCTCCAGCGTCACCACGATCGAGGGCATCGCCAAGGGCGACGAGCTTCACCCGATGCAGGCGGCATTCCGCGACAATCACGGCCTGCAGTGCGGTTACTGCACCCCGGGCATGATCATGTCGGCGATCGATATTGTGCACCGCCATAGCGGCCAGCTCGATGAGGAAACCGTCCGGCAGGAGCTGGAAGGCAACATCTGCCGCTGCACCGGCTACCACAACATCGTCAAGGCGGTGCTCGATGCAGCCGGACGCATGAAGGTCGCGCAGGCGGCGGAGTAGCGCAGCGGACGGCAATTTGAATTCAGGGCCGCGTTTCGAAAAGAAGCAGCGGAAACAACAATTCCGGTCGGGAGGACACAATGGGCGTTGAAGGCATTGGCGCAAGCGTCGTGCGCAAGGAAGATCGCCGTTTCATCACAGGCAAGGGCCGTTACGTCGACGATATCAAGCTGGCGGGGATGACCCACGCACACTTCATCCGCAGCCCGCATGCACATGCGAAGATCAAGAGCATCGACACGTCAGAGGCGATGAAGATGCCGGGCGTGGTCGGTGTGCTGACCGGCCAGCAGATCGTCGACGACAAGATCGGCAATCTGATCTGCGGCTGGGCGATTACCTCCAAGGATGGCACCGGCATGAAGATGGGCGCATGGCCGGCGATGGCGCCGGAGACCGTACGCTTCGTCGGCCAGGCGGTCGCGGTGGTGATCGCCGAGACCAAGAACCAGGCCCGCGACGCGGCTGAAGCCGTGATCGTCAACTATGAGGAACTACCCGCCGTTCCGGACATCCGCGCCGCGATCGCGCCGGGTGCGCCGCAACTGCACCCGGAAGCCCCCGGCAACGTGATCTACGACTGGACCATCGGCGATGAAGGCGCAACCGATGCCGCGTTCAAATCAGCAGCCAACGTCGTCTCGCTCGACATCACCAACAACCGCCTGGTGCCGAACGCGATGGAGCCGCGCGCGGCGATCGCGGAATATAACGAGCCCGAGGAGCATTTTACGCTCTACACGACATCGCAGAATCCGCATGTCGCTCGCCTCGTGCTGTCGGCGTTCTACAATATCGCGCAGGAGCACAAACTGCGGGTAGTAGCGCCCGACGTCGGCGGCGGCTTCGGCTCAAAAATCTTCATTTATCCTGAGGAGATGGTGGCGCTGTGGGCGTCCAAGAAGGTCGGTCGTCCGGTGAAGTGGACCGGCGACCGTACTGAGGCCTTCCTGACCGACGCGCATGGTCGCGATCACCTCACCAAGGCTGAGATGGCGTTCGACAAGGACAACAAGGTTACCGGCGTGCGCGTCAAGACCTACGCAAACCTCGGCGCCTATATGTCGCTGTTCTCATCCTCGGTGCCGACCTATCTCTATGCGACGCTGCTGTCGGGCCAGTACAACATTCCCAACATCTTCGCCGAAGTGATCAGCGTCTACACCAACACCGTTCCGGTCGACGCCTATCGCGGCGCGGGCCGGCCCGAAGCAAGCTTTGTGGTGGAACGGCTGATGGAGACGGCGGCACGGCAGTTGAACGTTGATCCGACGGAATTGCGTAAGAAGAACTTTATCACGCAATTCCCGCACCAGACTCCTGTCATCATGGCCTACGACATCGGCGACTTCCACGCTTCGCTCGATGCCGCGATGAAGGCGATCGACTACGCCGGCTTCCCTGCCCGCAAGGTGAAAGCGAAGTCCGAGGGCAAGCTGCGCGGCATTGGCATCTCCTGCTACATCGAGGCCTGCGGCATCGCGCCCTCAAAGGCGGTCGGCAGCTTGGGTGCCGGCGTCGGCCTGTGGGAATCGGCGGAGGTGCGGGTCAATCCGGTCGGCACCATCGAAGTCCTGACGGGCTCGCACAGCCACGGCCAGGGTCATGAGACCACCTTCTGCCAGCTCATCGCCGAACGCCTGGGCATTCCGATCAGCCAGGTGCAGATCGTCCATGGCGATACCGACAAGGTGCAGTTCGGCATGGGCACCTATGGTTCGCGCTCGGCGGCCGTCGGCCTCACCGCGATCCTGAAGGCGATGGAAAAGGTCGAAGCCAAGGCCAAGAAGATCGCGGCCCATCAACTCGAGGCATCGGAAAACGACATCGTCATCGAGAACGGCGAGTTCAAGGTCGCCGGCACCGACAAGTCGTTGGCGCTGCCGATGGTCGCGCTCGCCGCCTACACCGCGCACAATTTGCCTGATGGCATGGAGCCAGGCTTGAAGGAAGGCGCGTTCTACGACCCGACCAACTTCACCTTCCCGGCCGGCGCCTATATCTGCGAAATGGAAGTCGATGCCGCTACCGGCAAGAGCACCTTCGTCAACTTCGTGGCGGCGGATGATTTCGGGCGGCTGATCAACCCGATGATCGTCGAAGGCCAGGTCCATGGTGGCCTTGCCCAGGGTATCGGTCAGGCGTTGCTGGAAAACACGGTGTACGATTCATCGGGCCAGCTTCTAACGGCCACGTTCATGGATTACGCCATGCCGCGCGCGGACGACCTGCCCTCGTTCAAGCTCTCGCACACCACGACGCTCTGTCCGGGCAATCCGCTCGGCGTTAAGGGCTGCGGCGAGGCCGGCGCGATCGGCGCATCCGCCGCCGTCATCAACGCCATCACGGATGCGATCGGCAACAACAAACTCGAAATGCCGGCGACGCCCGACCGCGTCTGGCACGCCATCCACGGCAACGCGTAAGAGGAGCACAGTCATGTACCAGACAACCTACCACCGCCCCTCCTCGGTCGATGAAGCCGCTGCGATCTTTGCCAAGGGTTCAGATTCGAAATATCTGGCCGGCGGCCACACGCTGATCCCTGTCATGAAGCAGCGGCTGGCCTCGCCATCCGACGTGATCGATCTCGGCAAGATCAAGGAGCTGGTCGGCATCGAAGCCTCGGGCGACACGCTGACGATCAAGGCGGCCACGACCTATTTCGACATCATGCAAAGCGCCGACGTGAAAAAGTCGATCCCGGCGATCGCCTACCTCACCTCCATACTCGGCGACCCCGCCGTGCGCTATCGCGGCACCATCGGCGGCTCGATCGCCAACAACGACCCGGCGGCGGATTTTCCCGCAGCCCTGGTTTCGCTTGGCGCGACGGTGAAGACCAACAAGCGTTCGATCGTGGCGGACGACTTCTTCAAGGGCCTGTTCACGACGGCGCTCGAGGACGGCGAGATCATCACCGCCGTGTCATTCCCGATCCCGGCAAAAGCGGGCTACGCCAAGATGCGGCACCCAGCGTCGCGTTTCGCGCTGACCGGCGTGTTCGTGACCAGGACCAAGGCGGGTGACGTCAGGGTAGCTGCCACAGGCGCGTCGCAGAACGGCGTCATGCGGGTGCCGGCGATCGAGACGGCGCTGCAAGCGAACTGGTCGGCGGGCGCGCTCGACAACGTCAAGGTTTCAGATGATGGCATGATCAGCGATATTCACGGCACGTCTGATTATCGCGCGAACCTGGTGAAGGTGATGGCACAACGTGCCGTGGACGCCGCGGGCTGATAGCGCCTGAACACAACATGCGAGCGGCGCGCAGCGATGCGCGCCGCTTTCGCATTTTTGGTCCAATTCTCGGCAAAAGAGGCTTGCCACGCCCTCGCTTCGGCGGGACAATTTAGCTAATCAACTAATTAAGACGTTCCATTGGGAGAGAAAACAAGTGCTCGACAAACCAGCCACCCAATCCGCCACCCGCACCTCCGGTCCGCTCACAGGCTTCCGCATCGTCGAATTCGCCGGCATCGGCCCGGGCCCGTTCGCCTGCATGATGCTGGCCGACATGGGCGCCGAAGTCGTGACGCTCGATCGCGTCGGCGCGAAGAAGAATTTGAAGTCGGTGGCGGGGCGCGGCCGGAAAGTGGTCGAGCTCGACCTCAAGGACAAGGCCGCGGTCGCGCAGGTGCTCGATCTGCTCGCGAATGCCGACGCGCTGATAGAGGGTTTTCGTCCCGGCGTGATGGAGCGGCTGGGGCTCGGACCTGATGTCGTGATGGCGCGCAATCCGCGCCTGGTGTTCGGCCGCATGACCGGCTGGGGCCAAGAGGGCCCGCTGGCGCACGCTGCCGGCCATGACATCAACTACATCTCGGTTACCGGCGCGCTCGCGGCGATCGGCACCAAGGAAAAGCCGGTGCCGCCGCTCAATCTTGTCGGCGATTTCGGCGGCGGCGCGCTCTATCTCGTGGTTGGCGTGCTGGCGGCGCTTCTGGAAGCGTCAAAATCCGGCAAGGGCCAGGTGGTCGACGCCGCGATGTGCGACGGCGCGGCGTCGCTGATGTCGATGTTCTTCGACATGACCGCGATCGGCCGCTGGGTCGAAGGCCGCGAGCAGAACTTCCTCGATGGCGGCGCGCATTTCTACGGCGTCTACGAATGCGCCTGCGGCAACTTCATTTCGATCGGCTCGATCGAACCGCAGTTCTATGCGCTGCTGCGCCAGCATGCTGGCCTCACCGAGGCCGATTTCGACGCGCAGATGGACCGCAAGGCCTGGCCGGCGCTGAAGCAAAAGCTGACCAAGGTCTTCAAGAGCAAGACGCGCGAAGACTGGTGCAAAATCATGGAAGGCACCGACATCTGCTTCGCGCCGATCCTGACCATGGCGGAAGCGCCGAAACATCCGCACATGGCGGCGCGAAAGATTTTCGTCGAGCGCCACGGCGTGACCCAGCCGGCGCCCGCGCCACGCTTCTCGCGGACGCCGTCGGCGATCCGGGATGCGGAGAAGGCGGAGCTCGCTGAATTGGCTGATACGTGGAAGGCGGGTCGATAACCTCGCAGGTCTCGTGCCCCGGACGCAGTGCAGCGCAACGCGATGCGCTGCAGAGCCGGGGCCTACGGCGAGATGGGTCCCGGCTCTGCGCAGCAGCGTACCGGACGATGCTTCGCATCGCCGGGAGCACGCTGCAGTGCGTCCGGGACACGAGGATTCAGAAGGCGGTGGGTGGTTGCATCGTCATTGCGAGGAGCGCAGCGACGAAGCAATCCATTCCTCCGCTTGCGGCACGATGGATTGCTTCGCTTTTGCTCGCAATGACGGGCTACGCCGCGTTGTCCACCTTCAACACACCCCGTCGAATCTGATCCTCCTCGATCGATTCGAACAGCGCCTTGAAGTTGCCCTCGCCGAACCCGTCGTCGCCCTTGCGCTGGATGAACTCGAAGAAGATCGGCCCTATCGCGTTTGCGGAAAAGATCTGCAACAGCACTTTGGTGTGGCCACCGTCGACGACGCCCTCGCCGTCAATGAGAATGCCGTCGCGCTGCAGGCGGGCGACGTCCTCGCCGTGCTGCGGCAGGCGCGCGTCGATCTTCTCGAAATAGGTATCCGGCGGCGACGGCATGAACGGCAATCCTGCCTCGCGCAGCGTCTCGACAGTGCGGTAGATATCCCGTGCGCCGCAGGCGATGTGCTGGATGCCCTCGCCGCGATAGATGTTGAGATATTCCTCGATCTGTCCGGAATCACCTGCATCCTCGTTGATCGGGATCCGGATCTTGCCGTCCGGGCTGGTCAGCGCACGCGAGAACAGGCCGGACGCCCGGCCCTCGATGTCGAAGAAGCGAATCTGGCGGAAGTTGAACAGCTTTTCGTAGAAGCCGGTCCAGACGTCCATGCGGCCGCGTTGGACATTGTGAGTGAGGTGATCGATGTAGTAGAGCCCGGCACCGTCGGGACGCGGATCGCGCGCACCCAGCCATTCGAACTCGATATCGTAAGCCGAGCCCTTTGCGCCGTAGCGATCGACGAAATAGAGCAGGCTGCCGCCGATGCCCTTGATGGCGGGAACGTCGAGCGTCTTCTGCGCCGAAGATATGTCCGCCGGCTCCGCGCCGAGCGAGAGCGCCCGCTCGTAGGCCTGCTTCGCATCGACCACGCGAAACGCCATCGACGGCGCGCACGGCCCGTGCGCGGCGACGAAGCCGTGGCCATGGGTATCAGGCTCCTCGTTGACGAGGTAGTTGATGTCGCCCTGGCGATAGACCGTGATCTTTTTCGTCCTGTGGCGGGCGACCGGCGCGTAGCCCATCAGCTTGAACAGCGCGTGCAGCTCTTCGGGCTTCGGATGGGCGTATTCGACGAACTCAAAACCGTCGGTGCCCATCGGATTGTCGGCGCTGATGGTGGCGGCCGGCGCGTCATGCGGAAACGGACCCATGGCGAATCTCCCGTAAATTGATCTGGATCAATATCGGGCGAAACCGACGCAAAGTGCATGCAAACGGTCCCGCATCGGGCTATTGTGACGCACGGACTGTGCATAGAACCGGTGGTCTGCGCATGATTTCGACAGATGCCTTCGATCTCAAAATACTGGCCGCGCTCCAGGACGATGGCCGGCTGACCAACCAGCAGCTTGCCGACCTCGTCGGCCTGTCCGCCTCGCAATGCTCGCGGCGGCGGATGCGGCTGGAGGAAGAAAAGGTGATCGCCGGCTATCACGCCGACCTCGCCGGCGAGGCGCTCGGCTTCAACCTGATCGCCTTCGTTCAGATTACGCTGGCGACGCATTCGCCCGACAACGCCAAGAAATTCCGGGACCTGGTCAACCGCGTCGACGACATCCAGGAGGCCTATTCGCTCACTGGCGATGCCGACTACGTGCTGAAAGTCGTGCTGCGCGACCTCAAGGACCTCTCCGACCTCGTCAATAGCGTGCTGATGCCGCACCAGAGCGTCGCGCATGTGCGCTCGTCGGTCGTGCTGGACCGGCTGAAGGAGAGCGCGAAGCTGCCGTTGCGAGGTTAGCATCCGGGCCACATGGTTCGAGACGCGCGGCTTCGCCACGCTCCTCACCATGAGGGGAGAGTAGACCTCATTCTGAGGAGCATCGCAAAGCGATGCGTCTCGAAGGATGAAGCCCCATCATTTTGCCGCATGGCGCAATTCGAGGGAAATTCGTCATTCGCGTTTTCCGGCCGATTTGCGATGATCCGTCCGGCATCACCTCACGAGACGACCATGGCACTGCAACTCCGGCCGAACTGCGAATATTGCGACAAGGACCTGCCGCCGAATGCGATCGACGCGCGAATCTGCTCGTATGAATGTACGTTCTGCGCGGATTGCGTGGAGACCAAGCTGCACAATGTTTGCCCGAACTGCGGCGGCGGTTTTGAGCGGCGGCCGATCCGGCCTGCGACCGAGCGCCGGCCGGGCGTCTGCGTGACCAAGCATCCGCCGTCGGACAAGCGGGTGCATTTGAAGTACCCGCTGGAAGACATCGCGGCGCATTCGGCGAGGCTGAAGGATATCCGGCCTGAGGAGCGCTGAACCATCCGCGTCATTGCGAGCGGAGCGAAGCAATCCATCCCGCCGCAGATGAGGAGAGATGGATTGCTTCGCGTCGCTTCGCTCCTCGCATGACGAGGAGAGGACGTCATTCCACAAAGGACGGCCTACCCCGCCGCCAAAATCGTCCCCTCGACCTCGCCAAAGCCGACGCGGTAGCCGTCGCCCTGGCACCAGCCGCGCATCACCAGCGAGTCGCCATCTTCGAGGAACGATCGCTTCACGCCCTCGGCCAACTCGACCGGCTCGGTGCCGTTCCAGCTTATCTCCAAGAGGCTGCCGCGCTGATCCTTTTCCGGACCGGAGATGGTGCCGGACCCCAAGAGATCGCCGACATTCATGGCGCAGCCAGACGACGCATGGTGCACGAGCTGCTGCGCCGACGACCAGTACATGTATTTGAAATTGGTGCGGCTGATATTTTTCGGCGCGTTCATCGGCGCGGCGCGCAAGTCCGCCTCCAGCGTCATGTCGTAATTGTTCGGCTGCGTCTGCTGCAAGTACGGCAGCGGCTTCGGCTCCTGCACAGGGCCATGAAGACGGAACGGCTCCAGCGCCTCGCGCGTCACCACCCACGGGCTGATTGATGTCGCAAACACCTTGGCCTGGAATGGCCCGAGCGGCACATATTCCCACTGCTGGATGTCGCGCGCGCTCCAGTCGTTCAGAATGACGAAGCCGAAGATCATCTCCTCTGCCTGCTTCTCGGTGAGCATTTCGCCCATCACCGACGGCTGGCCGACCACCACACCCATCTCCAATTCGAAGTCGAGCCGCTTGCACGGCCCGAAACTCGGCACATCAGCGCTCGGCGGCTTCAACTGTCCGCGCGGCCGGCGGACCGGCGTGCCGCTGACGACGACGGTGGAAGCGCGGCCGTTGTAACCGATCGGCATGTGCAGCCAGTTCGGCTGTAGGGCGTTGTCCTTGCCGCGGAACATCACGCCGACATTGGTGGCGTGCTCCTTGGACGAATAAAAATCGGTGTAACCGGAGACCGCGAACGGCATGTGCAGCTTCACGTCCGCCATCGGCACCAGCGCGCGCTGGCGCAAGGCTTCGTTGTCGCGGAGCTCAGGATGATCAGCCCGCAACAGCTCACTGATCCGCGCCCGCGTGCTCGACCAGACCTTTGGCCCCAGCGCCATGAACGGGTTGAGCTGCGGCGCGGCGAACACCGCCGGCTCGACGACATCGAAGCGGCAGTCCTGCGCGAGTTGCCAGAGATCGAGCACGTAGTCGCCAATCGCGACGCCGACACGGGGGGCGAGCCCGGCCTTGGCGGAGAACACGCCGTAGGGGAGATTCTGAATCGGGAAATGCGAATCAGGCGCGACGTCGATGAAGGAGCGGAGCTTGGGGTCGTTGGGATGGGGCATGGTTTTCTCGTGAGGCGCGACGGTGCTTGTCACCCTCCCCTGGAGGGGGAGGGTCGGCTCATATGAGCGCAGCGAAATATGTGTCGGGGTGGGGTGATTTCTCAACTCGGGCACTGTTCAGTGCGGAAAGACCGTCACCCCGCCCCGCTACGCACTCCGCTTCGCTACGTGCGTAGCGACCCTCCCCCTCCAGGGGAGGGTAAGAGACTACGGCTTGTTCGGATCGAACCGCTTCTCAAGTCCTTTCCAGCAATCGGCGTAATCGTCCTGCAGCGTCGCCGACGTCGCCGCGTGCTGGGTTACCCGCTGCGGGAAACGCGTCTCGAACATGAAGGCCATGGTGCCGGTCAGCTTAACCGGCTGCAGCTCGCTGTTGCTGGCGTGATCGAAGGCTTCGCGGTCGGGGCCGTGCGGCAGCATCATGTTGTGCAGCGAGATGCCGCCGGGAACGAAGCCCTGTGGCTTGGCGTCGTAGATGCCGTAGATCAGGCCCATGAACTCCGACATGATGTTCATGTGATACCAGGGCGGGCGGAAGGTGTTTTCAGCGACCGCCCAGCGCTCCGGGAAAATCACGAAATCGATGTTCGCAGTACCCGCGGTTTCCGACGGCGAGGTCAGCACCGTGAAGATCGAGGGATCGGGATGGTCGAAGCTGATGGCGCCGACCGGCGAGAAGGTGCGCAGATCGTATTTGTAGGGTGCGTAATTGCCGTGCCACGCCACCACGTCGATCGGCGAATGCGGCAGCGTGGTCTTGAACAGCGAGCCGCCCCATTTCACGTAGAGTTCGGTCGGCGTGTCCTTGTCCTCGTACGCCGCCACCGGCGTCAGGAAATCGCGCGAATTGGCGAGGCAGTTGGCGCCGATCGGCCCGCGTTCCGGCAGCGTGAACGCGCCGCCGTAATTCTCGCAGAGATAGCCGCGCGCAGGTCCATTCGGAATCTCCACCCGGAATTTCACGCCGCGTGGAATCACTGCGATCTCGCCCGGCTCGATATCGATTCGGCCGAACTCGGTGACGAGGCGCAGATTGCCCTGCTGCGCCACGAACATCATCTCGCCGTCGGCATTGTAGAAATGCTGATCGACCATTGACTTCGTGATGAGATAGACGTGCGCGGCCATGCCGGCCTGGGTGTTGGCATCGCCAGCGGTCGTCATGGTCTGCACGCCCTGCAGGAAAGTCTTGTCTTCCTTCGGGATCGGCGCCGGATCCCAGCGCAGTTGTGCGATCGGCAGTTCGTATTCATGGCAGGGCGCGGTGCGCCACAGCCCGGCATCGACCTTTTCAAAGCGGCCGGAATGCTTCACCGACGGGCGGATGCGGTAGAGCCAGGAGCGCTCATTGCTGCCGCGCGGCGCGGTGAAGGGCGAGCCAGACAATTGCTCGGCATAGAGCCCATAGGCGCAGCGCTGCGGCGAATTGCGGCCCATCGGCAGCGCGCCGGGCAAGGCCTCGGTCTCAAAACTGTTGCCGAAACCGGACATGTAGCCCGGCGTCAGTTGTGCGCTGCTGCGAACGATCTGATCAGGCGAGGTGTTGATATTCATGGTCATCCTCCTCCTTGCAGGGCGGCCCACATTTCCTGGTCGCGCTTGTCGGTCCAGATCACGGGATCGTCGATCCCGGACGCCTCGTCGAATGCGCGCGAGACGTTGAACGGCAAACAGTGCTCGTAGATCGCAAAACTGGAAAACTTCGGGTCCATCACCTCGCGCGTCGCGGCAAAGGTCTCTTTCAGCGTGCGACCTTTGGCGACCGAGCTTTCCGCGGCGCCATACAGCGTGGTGACAAAATCGCGCGTCATCGCGATCGCATCGCGTCCGGTCGAAAGTCCCTTCAGTGCGTCGCCGCGGCCCGGCGCAATCGCCTTCGGGTTGAAGGCGCGGATTTCATTCAGCGTCATCGGCCATTCGCGCAAGTGCGCATCGCCGCAATAGCAGGCCGAGTGATATTCGATGAGATCGCCCGAGAACATCACCTCGGCATCCGGCACCCAGGCCACGATGTCGCCCGACGTATGCCCGGCGCCGAGTTGCATCAGCCGCACCTCGCGCTTGCCGAGATAGATTGACATCTCGCCTTCAAACGTCAGCGTCGGCCAGGTCAGGCCGGGAATGCTCCCCGCATCCTGGAACAGGCGCGGGAAACGGCCATATTCGGAATCCCAATCCTGCTGGCCGCGCTCCTCGATCAGCCGGTAGGTTTCGGCCGAGGCCACGATGCCCTGCGCCTTGTAGGCGGAAGCGCCGAGCACGCGCACCGCGTGATAATGCGACAGCACGACATATTTGATCGGCTTGTCGGTGACGGTGCGAACGCGCTCGATCACTTTATTGGCCATCGCCGGCGTCGCCTGGGCGTCGAACACCAGGCAGCCGTCGTCGCCAATGATGATCGCGGAGTTCGGATCGCCTTCGGCGGTGAACGCGTAAAGATCGGTGCCGATTTCGGAGAAGGTGATCTTCTTCTCCGTGAGATCCGTAGTGGACGCAAAACCTTTGGCCATCGATTCGATTCCTGACTTCGTTTAAGACGCGAATTATTGCTGCTGTTGCTGCTGTTGCTGCTGGCTCGCATCGAGCATGCGCCGGGCGGCGAGCGCAATCGCCTCCTTCAGCACATCGAGGTCGCCGATGTGATTGGCGAGGATGAGAACCAGAGCCGCATCGAGATCGGCGCTTTGCTCGTCGTTAAGCCCACGATGCGCCTCGACGATGGCACGGAACGCGTCATCAGGCTTGGCAAAGTTCGAACTGGTCGACAGCGGCATGACGAAACCTCAGTTGTGGCCGGCGGCACGCGCGAGCGCGGCGTCGAGTGCCGCCCGGGTCGGATGCCGAAAGCGCGCCGCGACGTAGCCATCGGGACGCAGCAGATAGGCCGTGCCAGGCTCGGCGTCGTAGCGCCTAGCAGCAAGACCTGCAGAATCGGCCAGACCGCCTTTGCCGCCAATCCGGATCGTGGCTATTTCTTCAGGCAACTCCGGCGCGACACCATTGCTAAACTCCAGCAGCGTGAACCTCGTTCCCGCCCCGATGAAAGCATCGGTGAGATACATCGGTTCGCCGCCAGCACCTGCTACTGGCGCATCCGGCATCGAGGCGCCGGGACGCGGGCCGCCGCGCCAGGAATCGCCATCAGCGGTCGAGAGCGGCGTTTCATAGATCGAGGGTGTCGAGAGACGACCCGCATTCACCATGCGCTTGCCGAACTCGGTTTCCCTGGCGAGCGACAGCACCGCCTTGCGCAGCCGCGCCTCCTGATGGGAGTTGGGCGCCATGAAGTCGGTCGAGCGAGTGGATTCGCGGATATTCTCATCGGCCGCGGCACTGCGCTCGATATGGTAGCTCTCGAGCAGCGCCTCGGGCGAGGTTCCCCGCAGCACGCGATCGAGTTTCCACGCTAGATTCTCGGCATCCTCGAGCCCGGAATTGGCACCGCGCGCACCGAACGGCGACACCTGATGCGCGGCATCCCCGGCAAAGATCACCCGGCCATGGATAAACTTGTTCATTCGCCGGCACTGGAATTTGTACAGCGAGATCCATTCGAAATCGAACTTGTCGTGGCCCAGCATGCGCGCGATGCGCGGCCGCACGTTCTCCGGCAACTTTTCCACGGCCGGATCGGCATCCCGGCTGAGCTGCAGGTCGATCCGCCAGATGTCATCGGGCTGTTTGTGCAGCAGCGCGGAGCGTCCGGCGTGGAATGGCGGATCGAACCAGAACCAGCGTTCGGTCGGGAACGCCGCAGTCATCTTGACGTCGGCGATCAAAAACTGATCCTCGAACACCTGGCCCGCAAACTCGGCACCCACCATCTTTCGCACCGAGGACCGGGCGCCGTCGCAGGCGATGACGTATTGCGCGTTCAGCCGATAAGGACCGTCCGGTGTCTCAATCGTCAAAGCCACGTGGTCGTTGTGCGGCTCTAGTCCCGTCACCTTGTTGCGCCAGCGCAGGTCGATCTCGGGGAGTTCCTCGACGCGATCAACCAGATAGGCCTCGGCGTAGAATTGCTGCAGGTTGATGAAGGCCGGCCGCTTATGGCCCTCCTCCGGCAGCAGGTTGAACTGGTAAAGCTGGGAATCGCCGTGAAAGATCCTGCCGACGCTCCACACCACGCCCTTGTCGACCATGCGCTGGCCGATGCCGAGCCGGTCCCAGAATTCCAGCGAGCGTTTCGAGAAGCAGATCGCCCGCGAGCCCTCGCCGATCCGGTCGGCATCGTCGAGCAGCACGACCGCTTGCCCCCGCTGCGCCAGATCGATCGCCAGCGATAGCCCGATCGGACCTGCGCCGACCACGACAACAGCGTGTTCCGCAATGTTCGCGCCCGCCCGATCCTGGTCGGGGTGGCGACGATAGCCGAACTGGGTTTTAGTCAGCGCCATGCGGCTCAACCCTGTTACTAGCCAAGGGCCTGCGACCCTGCTAAATTAGTCTCACCTGCAACTATCTTAAACTCCCGGCCGGGTCCGGCGTCAACTCAAATCGAGGCGATTCTTGCCAAAAGCGATGTCAGGCGAAATGGCGGCCGGTCCGCGGGAAGAGAGCGCGCCGAAAAGGGCCGCACGACTGGACCTCTTCAAGTTCGTGCCGTTCCGGCTCAACCGGCTGGCGGCGGAGGTCAGTTCCGCGCTCTCGGCCGAATACGCGGCCCGTTACGGGCTCGATATTCCGGAATGGCGTGTGCTAGCAACCCTCGGCTTCCGCCACGACGCCTGCAGCGCGCAATACATCGCCCACTGCACCCGTACCCACAAATCCACCATCAGCCGTGCCGTCACCTCGCTGATGAAGCGCGAGATTATCGAGCGCGTCGAGAACGCGGACGACCGCCGGGAATTCCGCCTGCAACTGACGCGCAAGGGCGAAGCGCTCTACGAGGAGCTGATCCCGCGCCTGTTGCGCAGGGAACAGGAGATTCTCTCCTGCCTGTCCGCGCAGGAGCGCAAGGATTTCGCGCGGCTGCTGGGGAAGATCGAAGACAGCCTCGACTTGGTGCAGACCAGCGAGGAGGCGGACGCGAAGGAAGCTTACTGACGGGATTGAGCGTTGCGCCGAGGTTCACTTCACGGCTGTCACCACGATCTCCACGATATGCGGTGGCTCGAGTTCGACACCAAGGCAGGCGCGCATTGGCGGATTGTTGATGTCAACCCATTCATCCCAGGCACGGTTCATCTCGCCCTTGCGCTTGATGTCGGTGATGTAGACGATGGCCGAGAGAATCTTGCTCTTGTCCGTCCCGCACAGTGCAAGGCTTTCGTCGATTCGGGCGAGCGCCTTCACGCTCTGCTCATACATCGAGGGGCTGACGGGGTCCGGCGCGACTGCCACCGTGAAAACCAGATCGTCATGAGCGACGGCACGGCTACGGGTGGGCGTAAGCCCGGGAAAACGTTGAATCATGATTGTCTCCGTTTAGCGGCCGCCAATATGTTTCGCGATGACAGGAAAATAACTATTCCCCGAGCCAGCATCGATCGCTTCCTGTAGAATCGTGCCGACCAGCTCGGCGCCGCGGATTTTCAATCCCGCATCGGCCGCCAGCTCCAGCGCATACGACAAATCCTTCAGCGCATATTCGGTCGAGAACGCGCGCTCCGGAAAATTGCCCGGCACGATCGCCTTCATGCCGTGATTGCGTAGCGCAAAACTGTCGGCCGAGCCCTTGGAAAGCGTATCGAGCAACAGCTTTGGGTCGACACCGTTATGCTCCGCGACAGCGACCGCTTCGGCCAGTGCGTTGACAGTCTCGAACAGCACCATGTTGTTGAGAATTTTCGTCACCTGCCCCGCGCCGACGTCGCCGCAATGGGTGACGTCAGTGGCGAAGCAGCGGATCAGCGGCTCGATCCCGGTATAAAGCGCTGGCGTTGCGCCCACCATCACGCTGAGCGTGCCGTCCTGCGCCGCCTGGCGCGTGCGTGCGATCGGCGCGTCCGTCCAGGACGCAGCCTTGGCCTGCAGCAGCTTGGCAAACTCACGGGTCTGGCCGACTGACGATGTACCGAGATCGACGACGACTTGACCGCTGCGGATGTTGTTCAGGATACCGTCGCCCTCGAACACCGCGCGCACATGCTTGGCACTGGGCAGGCAGAGGAACAGCAAGTCGCTTTGCCTGACGACATCGGCGACGGAGGTCGCGGCCTCCGCACCCTCGGCCTGCAACCGCGCCAGCGGCTCCGGCGACAGATCGAACGCAAGCACGCGCCTGCCGCTCTTCTTCACGAGATTGCGGCAGATCGGCTCGCCCATCACGCCGAGACCGATGAAGCCGATCGTGTTGTACGCTGACATCACGACCATCCGCTATTTTGCGAACGAGCGTGATGGCGCCAGGTGCAGCGCGAACGCATCGACTTTGTCGCTGGCGCGCGGGTAAATCTCGCTCACGATCGGATCGTGGCCGGGAATGAAACGGTCGGGATGGCCGGCCAGCCGCTCGACAATCTCCCAGCCCTGCGCCATGTCGCCGACATTGTAGACGATCGGAAACGGGCTGCGCTTGTGCAGATTGGCGTAGTAATGCGCAGCGTCGGACGCCAGCACCACCGGTCCGCGCGCGGTTTCCACGCGCACCACCTGCAGGCCATCGGAATGGCCACCGACGCGATGCACGGTCACGCCGGGCGCGACATCGCCGTCGCCGGAATGAAAAGTGACGCGCTCGCGATAGACGTGGCGCACCATGGTGGTGACGTGCTCGACCGAAAACGGGTGCCGCAGCATGCCATTGCACATGCAGCGCCCGGTCGCATAGCTCATCTCGCGGTCCTGCAGATGAAACCGCGCGTTCGGGAAGCGATCGAGATTGCCGGCATGGTCATAATGCAAATGGGTGACGATCACGTCGCGGATCGTATCGGCGGCAACGCCGAAATCCGCCAGCGCGTCGACCGGATTGAGCGTGAGCTTGCGCGAACGCGCCTTGGCTTCCTCGGCGTTGAAGCCGGTATCGACCAGGATATCGCGGCCGCCGCCTCGGATCAGCCAGACGAAGTAATCCAGATCCTGCGCCGTGGTCTCGTGCGGATCGGGGATCAGAAAATTCAAATGGGGAGTGCGCGGCGACATCGTCGCATAGCGCAGGGCGTAAATTTCGTAGGCGTTTCCCATCGGTGTCGCTTTTCTTTTGTGCTGAACGTTCTGCCGAACTTGGCCGATGCCGGCAGCAAGCCATTGTCATCTGCAAAGGTCAAACGCGGCGCGCGAATGGCAACCGCGTGGCATTGCAGAGCACTATGTGAGAGGAATCACATTTCCATGGTGGCTGTCACTCGCAGGTGACCCGCTCCAGCCCAGCAGCGATGGAGTCGATAGGCCGTGGCGTACAGAACCCGCCTTGGCGGGGGATGACTGTCGCATTAGGACGCGCCGGGTACGGACGAAAGGATGGTTGAGCAGATTGGGAACCGATGCACGGCCCAAGTCACGCCTAAGGTGTTGCCGCCCATCGACGTTATTTATTCCCTTCGTCCACGCGGCGCGGTCGCGGTCAATTGTCGCAATTAGTGACGAGATCGCAAGCGGTTGACGGGCTGAGCGTGCGGTTTGATAATGCCGATAGCGTAGAGTATGGTCGCCACGGCGCAAGCTGGTATCGGCGCCATTTTGGCTGGATCGCCGTCAATATGAAAACCCGCCTTGTATTGCTTCTTTCCCTGATTTTTGCGGTGGCGTCAGTCGCCCCGTCGCTCGCAGCCGGCGAACGTTATGCGCTGGTGATCGGCAACGCGAAATATCCGGACGCCGAGGCGCCCCTGAAGGAGCCGATCAATGATGCGCGTGATATCGCCGAAGAGCTCAAGCGCGACGGTTTCAATGTCGATATCGGCGAGAACCTGACCGGCGAGCAGATGCGCCGCGCCTTCGAGCGGCTGTACGGCAAGATCAAGCCGGGGTCGGTCGCGCTGTTGTTCTTCTCCGGCTTTGGCGTGCAGTCGAGCCGCCAGAGCTACATGATCCCCGTCGATGCGCAGATCTGGACCGAGGCCGACGTTCGCCGCGACGGTTTCAGCCTTGAAACCGTGCTGGGGGAGATCAACAGCCGCGGCGCCGGCGTCAAGATCGCGCTGATCGACGCCTCCAGACGCAATCCGTTCGAGCGCCGGTTCCGCAGCTTTTCCGCCGGCCTCGCACCGGTGATCGCGCCGAACGGCACGCTGGTGATGTATTCGGCCGCGCTTTCGTCGGTTGTTTCCGACAATGGCAGCGACCGCAGCCTGTTTGTGAAAGAGCTGCTGAAGGAAATCCGCACCCCCGATTTGATGGCGGAGGAAACGCTGAACCGCACCCGCGTCGGCGTCACCCGCGCCTCGCGCCAGGAGCAGGTGCCGTGGATCTCGTCGTCGCTGGCGGAGGATTTCTCCTTTATTCCCAGTGGCGGTCCGCGGCCGGCGAGCCCGCCGCCAGCTCCGGTGGCCGCAGCGCCCACTACTCCCGCGCCTGCACCCGCTCCTCCCCCTGCTCCCGCCCCTGCCGCGCCCCAGGTGGCCGCGCCTGCTCCGCCACCGGCGCCGCCAAAGCCGGTTGAAGCCGCGATTCCTCCGCCTCCGCCGCCGGCCAAGCCGTCAGAGAGCCCCAGCCCGACTGCGGTTGCACTGGCCGACGACCCGACCATCAAGAACCTGACCACCAGGCTCAACGACAATCCGGATGACGCCGCCGCGCTGTACCGGCGCGGACAGGTCTATGCGAGCAAGGGCGCCTACGAGCTCGCCATCAAGGACTTCAACAATTCGCTGCGGCTCAATCCGAAGGATGTGGAAGCTTACAATAACCGCTGCTGGGCACGCACGGTGATCGGGGACCTGCAGGCAGCACTGAAGGATTGCAACGAGGCGTTGCGGCTGCGGCCGAATTTCGTCGACGCGCTCGATAGCCGCGGCCTCGTCAACCTGAAAAGCGGCCAGAACAAGAATGCAATTGCTGATTTCGATGCCGCCCTCAAGATCAACCCGAGATTGACGTCGTCGCTGTACGGCCGCGGTCTTGCCAAGAAGCGCAACGGCTCGATTTCGGAAGGCGATCTCGACATTAACAATGCGAAGGCGATGGACCCCAATATCGTCAAGGAATTCGCCGATTACGGGGTGCAGTAACGATTTTTTAGGTAGAAGGCTGGCGGCGCCTCGAACCCTGCGGCGGGCGCCCAGACTAAAGAAAAGCAGCCGGCCGCAAACCAAGGTCCGGCAGCTCATTTGGATGACCTTGGAAACGCGTGGGGAAGCCCGCAGGAGGGGACTGGCAATGGCAAATTTCTCAGCAACGAAAATCCTTACCGCAATCGTCTCGGTTGCGGCGCTCGGCGCAGCAATCGGCTTAAGTGCGGGAACTGCCCTCGCGCAGGAGAGGAACGTTACCGAAGATCAGATCGTCCGCGCTCTGGCGCCGGAGAAGAAGCCGCTCACCCGCGGCCTTTCGGTCGGCCCGCAACAGACCGTCGATCCAACCGCGGCCGCTGCCGAAAGCAAGTTCGTCCAGAAGATCCGCGGCCGCTCCACGCGCTCACTCTCGACCGCCGAGCGCGAAGAAATCGCGGCCATCGTCAAGGACAAGCCGAAGATCGATCTGGAGATCAATTTCGACTACAACTCGGCCGACATCAGCGCGAAGTCGCTGCCGTCGGTTCAGGCGCTCGGCCGCGCGCTCACTAACAATGATCTGAAGGGCTCGACGTTCGTGGTCGCGGGCCACACCGACGCGGCCGGCGGCGAAGCCTACAACCAGGATCTGTCCGAGCGCCGCGCCGACGCGATCAAGCGCTATCTCGTCGACAAATACGGCATCAACGGCACCGATCTCGTCACCGTCGGATACGGCAAGAGCAAGCTCAAGGATCCGAGCCAGCCGATGGCGGAAGTGAACCGCCGCGTTCAGGTCGTCAACATGGAAAACAAGGCCACGGCGAACGCATCCAAGTAAGGGCGTGGCGCCGACCAATAGTTTCCGGCTACAATACGTCCCGCAGCACAAGTGCGGGACGTATTCGTTTTGGGCGCCATGGCTTGTCTTCGGCCGGCCAGATGCTCCCTTTTTGATTTGACTTCCAGTCTGGATTGATCCGGCGATGAAATTCTCCGAATACCTCAAACCTGCGCTCGGAGTGGGCTTCGTTGCTGCTCTCGCCGTGGGCTATTACTGGTTCGAGCACCGTCCGCGCGCGGAAGAAAAGGAAACGCCGGGCCAGGCGCTGGTGATCGTGACCAAATCCACCAATGCCTGCTTTTCCGATATGGTGCGCGTCACCGGCTTCATCGTGCCGCGCCGCGAGGCCCAGATCGGCGTCGATCAGGAAGGCTCCAGAGTCACCGATCTGTTCGTCAAGGAAGGCGATACGGTTACCGAAAATCAGGAGCTGGCGCGCCTTACCGCGCCGCCGCAATTGCCGGGTGCGCCGGGGGGCCGACAAGGGCCGATCTCGCTGCGCGCTCCGGCTGCCGGCCTCGTCACCGAAGTCAGGACGGCGGTCGGCGCGCCGGCTTCGCCGCAGGCGGGCCCGATGTTCCGTATCTCCGTGAACAATGAAATCGAGCTCGAAGCCGAAGTGCCGAGCGTTCACCTGCTCAAGCTCAATCCAGGTGCGACGGTACGCATCAGTCGTGACGATGCGCCCGACGTCGTCGGCAAGGTCCGCCAGATCTCGCCACAGATCGACCGCAACACCCAGCTCGGCAAGGTCCGGATCTCGCTGAACAACAATCCGTCGCTGAAAGTCGGCATGTTTGCCCGCGCCAATATCGACGCCAAGCGCTCCTGCGGCGTCGCCGTCCCGCGCACCGCCATCGACCGCCTAACCCTGCAGGTGGTCAAGGGCAATACCATCGAAACACGAAAAGTACGCGTCGGCCTGACCTCCGAAACCTCCACTGAAATTCTTGAAGGCCTCGACGTGGGCGAAATCGTCGTGGCCGACGCTGGCACCTCGCTACATGACGGCGACCAGGTCAAGACCATGTTCGCCGACGAACTCGAGCGCACGCGGGCACGCTAATGGCTTTGAACATCTCGGCTTGGTCGATCCGGAACCCGCTTCCTTCGATCGTCTTTTCAATCATTCTCCTGGTGCTGGGCTGGGTCAGCTTCACCAAGCTCGCGGTGACGCGGTTGCCGAGCGCCGACATCCCAGTGATCTCGGTCGCGGTCGCGCAATTCGGCGCCGCTCCCGCCGAGCTGGAATCGCAGGTCACCAAGACCATCGAGGACGGCGTCTCCGGCGTCGAGGGCGTGCGGCATATTTCGTCCTCGATTACCGACGGCCTGTCGGTGACGACGATCCAGTTCGCGCTCGAGACCAACACCGATCGCGCGCTCAACGACGTCAAGGATGCCGTCACCCGTGTACGCTCCAACCTGCCGCAGAACGTCAACGAGCCGCTGATCCAGCGCGTCGACGTGATCGGCCTGCCGATCGTCACCTATGCCGCGATCTCGCCGGGCAAGACGCCGGAGCAGCTTTCCTACTTCGTCGACGATGTCGTCAAGCGCGCGCTGCAGGGCGTGCGCGGCGTTGCGCAGGTCGAGCGCATCGGCGGTGTCGAGCGCGAAATCCTCGTTTCACTCGATCCCGATAGGCTGCAGGCGGCGGGGCTCACCGCGGTCAATGTCAGCCAGATCCTTCGCGGCAGCAATGTCGACCTCGCCGGCGGCCGCGCCGAAATCGGCAAGAACGACCAGGCGATCCGCACGCTGGCGGGCGCCAAGACGCTGAACGATCTCGCCGGCACGATGATCCCGCTGTTCGGCGGCGGCGAAGTCCGGCTCGACGACCTCGGCACCGTCACCGACACCATTGCCGATCGCCGGACCTTTGCCCGCTTCAACGGCGAACCGGTGGTGGCGCTCGGCATCAAGCGCTCCAAGGGCGCCAGCGACGTGGTGGTGGCTGAGGCCGTGCAGAAGCGCATCGATGCGCTGAAGGTCGCCCATCCCGACGTCGACCTTAAATTGATCGACACCTCGGTCAACTTCACCAAGGGCAATTACGATGCGGCAATCTCGACCTTGTTTGAGGGCGCGATCCTCGCTGTCATCGTCGTGCTGCTGTTCCTGCGCGATATCAGAGCCACCATCATCGCCGCGATCTCGCTGCCGCTGTCGATCTTCCCGGCGTTTTGGGCGATGGACCTGCTCGGCTTCTCGCTGAATCTGGTCTCCTTCCTCGCCATCACGCTGTCGACGGGTATTCTGGTCGACGATGCCATCGTCGAGATCGAGAACATCGTGCGCCATATGCGGATGGGCAAGTCGCCCTATCGTGCTGCGCTGGAGGCCGCCGACGAAATCGGCCTCGCCGTGATCGCGATCTCGCTGACCATCATCGCGATCTTTGCGCCCGCCAGCTTCATGTCCGGTATCGCCGGGCAGTTCTTCAAGCAGTTCGGCATCACCGTGTCGGTGCAGGTGTTCTTCTCGCTGCTCGCCGCGCGCTTCGTCACGCCGGTGCTCGCCGCCTACTTCCTCAAGGACCACCCGCATGAGGATCCGCCGCCCGGGCGCATCCTGCAGACCTACACCAAACTCGTGACTTGGTCGGTGCGGCACTACTTCATCACGGTTTTGATCGGCTTCGGCGTCTTCGCCGCTTCGATCTGGAGCATCACGCTGTTGCCGCAGGGCTTCCTGCCCGCGCAGGACACCGCGCGCTCGCTGCTGGCGATGGAGCTGCCGCCGGGTTCGCAGCTTGCATATACCGAGAAGGTGACGGAAGAAATCGTCGCCCGTCTGCGCAAGCGTCCCGAGGTGAAGAGCATCTTCGTCGATGGCGGCCGGGTGCCGCCGGGGACGCAGGAAGTCCGGCGCGCCGCGCTGATCATCAACTACACGCCGAAGGCCGATCGCAAGATTACGCAGCGGCAGCTCGAACTCGAGATCGGCCAGGAGCTGGAAAACGTTCCCGATATCCGTTTCTGGTTCCTCGACGAAAACGGCCTGCGCGCGATTTCTCTTGTTGTGACCGGCACCGACAGCAACATTGTCAACAACGTCGCCAGCGAGCTGGCGACGCAGATGAAGCGGATCCCGATCATCGCCAACGTGATCTCAGAAACCGCGCTCGATCGCCCCGAGCTTCGCATCCGGCCTCGCGCCGAACTGGCGGCACGTCTTGGCGTCTCGACGGAGAGCCTATCGCAGACGATTCGTGTCGCCACTATTGGCGATGTCGGTCCGGCACTGGCAAAATTCGACGCCGGCGACCGTCAGGTGCCGATCCGGGTCCAGCTCGAGGACAGTGCGCGCAGCGACCTGCAGATGCTGCAGCAGTTGCGGGTGCCGCTCGGCCAGCGCGGCGAACGCGGCGGCGTGCCGCTGTCTGTCGTCGCCGACATCCAGCTCGATCAGGGCCCGACCAGCATCAACCGCTATGACCGCGAACGACAGGCGACCGTCGCAGCCGACCTCGTCGGCACTGCGGCGCTCGGCGACGCCACCAAGTTGATCTACGATCTTCCGGTCATGAAGAGCCTGCCGAAGGGCGTCAAGGTAAGTCCGTCGGGCGACGCCGAAAGCCTCAACGAATTGTCGGAAGGCTTTGCCACCGCCATCACTGCCGGCCTGATGATGGTCTACGCGGTGCTGGTGCTGTTGTTCGGCACCTTCCTGCAACCGATCACCATCCTGTTCTCGCTGCCGCTCTCGATCGGTGGCGCGATCGCGGCATTGCTGCTGACCGGCAAGCAGCTCACCACGCCGGTGTGGATCGGCATCCTGATGCTGATGGGCATCGTCACCAAGAACGCCATCATGCTGGTCGAATTCGCGACTACGGCGATCCGGGAGGGCAAGAAGCGCGAAGACGCCATGATTGACGCCGGCATGAAGCGCGCGCGCCCGATCGTGATGACGACGATTGCGATGGCGGCGGGCATGATGCCGTCAGCGCTGGCGTTCGGCGCCGGCGGTGAATTCCGCTCGCCTATGGCACTCGCCGTGATCGGCGGCCTGATCTTCTCCACTATCCTGTCGCTGGTGTTCGTGCCCGCGATGTTCATGGTGATGGACGATTTCGGCGCGCTGTGCTGGCGCCTCGGCAAGAAGCTGATCGTCTCCAGCGCCGAGACGGAGGATGCCGGCCACGGACCGGACCATCACAAAGAGCCGCCCGCAAAGGGCCCGCCGGCGATGTCGCCCGCGGCGGAGTAGGAGAGGCAGATTTCCCGTTGTTCGAGGACTCGACAGTCGACCTTTAGGTGTTAAATTCCGCTTATGAACCTGGTCAGCCGTACACTCGAGATCGACGCCGATACCGACGCGCGTCTTCGCGAAATGGCGAAGGAGCACGGCCAGGACGTGGCCGCCGTGCTTGCCGAAGCCGTTGCTCTGCTCGATTCGGTGATAGATCTCTCCGGCCCCGATATCGGCGAGGATCGCCGTCGCTATGACGATTTTCGACAGACGCATCTCGCCGTGCCGCTCAATGAAGTCAAAGCTTGGGTGGCGAGCTGGGGCTCCGAGGATGAGCTGCCCCGTCCGCAACCGCACAAGGTCGGATGATCCTTTCGCACGATGCCGTACAGGATATCGAACGACTTCGTGCCTTTCTCGATGATGCGAGCCCTGACGCAGCAAAACGTGCATAGGCGCTGATCTGGGCGGCAATCGAGAAATTGCAGGATTTTCCAGCGCTGGGGATGCCGACGGAAGATCCCGAAATTCGTCAGATCGTGATCCGCTTCGGCGCGTCGGGCTACATTGTAGCCACGTCGCACTCCCGGGGGCGCCCGACATACTAGTCACGAGAATCTGGCATGGTCGCGAAGCGCGCGTATAGCGCTCGCGGAAGCTTCCTACTCGTTCCGCGCCACCGCCGTCAGCTTGGTCATGTTCTGCAGCAGGATGCGCCCGCGCTGCAGGTCCAAGATGCCGTCCTTACGCCAGAGCTGCAGTTGCCGGTTGACGCTTTCGCGGGCGGCGCCGACGAACACGCCGAGCTGCTCCTGCGAGATGTGAACTTCGGAACCGAAGTCGTCCGAGAGCGCACAGAGCCTCCGCGCCAGCCGGACCGGCAGCGGCTGCAGCACGGATTCTTCCATCCGTTCGCTCTGCCAGCGGATGCGCTGGCACAAGAGCATGATGATCTTGATCGCAACCTTGGGCTCGCGCTCCAGGAAGGCGAGGAAATCCTCGCGCCGCAGCACGAACAGTTCCGACGGCTCGCCGGCGGTAGCGTCTGCGGTGCGGCTCTGGCCGTCGAGCACGGCGACCTCGCCAAAGAGATCGCCGGGGCCCATGAAGTTCAGCGTCAGGCGGCTGCCGTCGGAGGCGCCGGTTTCAATCCGGATCTGGCCGCGGCGGACGCCGTACAGGGCGTCGCCGGGATCGCCTTTCTGGAACAACATTTCGCCGATGCCGAGCTGCTGGGTGTGGCAAAGGCCGGAGATCCGCTGCAATTCGTCGGCGCCCAAATCCGCAAACATCGGGTTCATTTTCAAAATGACCGCAAATTCGGCCTGTTTGGTCATTGTATTGCCTTCCAGATCGGCTCCACCGCCCACGAACGCCGTTAGCAGGATTCCCCTGCCGGCAAGTGTGTCATAAGTCACATAACTTTGCAGTACCCCGGAATATTTTTGGCTGCTTTGGGCGCTATCCCTTTCCGGGATAAGCTCGCCCGACCGGTTGCGACGGCGTGTCGAGCCCCCGAAATAAGAGCCGTTTGCGCGGTTTGGAATGTCGATATGAGAGCACTGAAAATTGCCGGCGCCGCCATTGCCGCCGTGATCGTCGTCATCGCGCTGCTGCTGGTGATCGGCATCCCCTCGGGCTTCCTGAAGGCTGAGATCCAGGAGCGGATCGAGCGCGAGACCGGCTACAAGCTCGCCATCAATGGCGGCGTCAAGATCGGCCTGTGGCCACAGCTCAACGTTCGGCTGAACGACGTCACGCTTCAGGATCCCAGGGATCGCGACATCAACCATCGTTTCACCGCCTCGAGCATCGAGGCGGACGTGACGCTGGCGAGCCTGTGGGCCGGCCGGCCGCAGATCACCGACCTCGTTATCATCCGCCCGGTTGTGAACCTGCCGCTGAAGCGCGAGCGCGTGAGGGAAGCCAATCCTCCCTCGAAGCCCGCTGGCGGCAAGACGGCGGACGCCTTTTCGATCGAGCATATCAGCGTCACCGGCGGCACCATCGTTTTCTCCAATTTGCGCGACCGGGTCGAGAACAGGATCGAGACCGTCAACGCCGACATCACCATTGACGCTGACCGCAAGGTCACGCTGACCGGCAGTGCGCGCAGCGGCGGCCATCCCCTGAAAGTCGAGGCCAAGGCGGCGCTGCCCGCAGCCCCGGTCGAGCGGCAGAATATTCCGGCCGAGATCAAGATCGACGCGCCCGGCCTGTTGCACGCGCAGCTCATAGCTAAGGCCGAAGCCCGGCTCAACGGCTCGGTCGTGATGATCAACGGCGTTACCGGCGCGCTCGGCGACGGCGCTTTCAACGGCTGGGCCTCGGTCGATCTGTCGAGCAAGCCGCTCGTGAAGCTCGACCTCGATTTCCAGAAGCTCACGGTCGCGATGTCGCGCAGCACCGATTCTTCCCCGGCGCAGCCCTGGAGCAACGCGACGATCGACGTCAACGGCCTCAATTATGTCGACCTGCAGGCGCGCATTTCCGCGGCCGAACTCAAGATCGGCGACGCGCGCTTCACCCCCGCCGCGATCGACGCCACGCTCACAAGCGGCGTCTTGAAGGCGCAGGTTTCCAACCTCGGCGCCTATGACGGCAATGCCAATGGCGACCTGACCGTCGACGTCTCCACTGCCAATCCCACTTATGCGATGCGCGCCGATCTCACCGGCGTGCGCGCGCTGCCGCTGCTGCATGGCCTTGCCGATTTCGACAGGCTCGACGGCAAGATGCAGGCGAAGATCAGCGTGCGCTCCTCCGGCACCAGCCAGCGCGCGATCATGTCGAACATGGCGGGCACCGCCTTCGTCGTGTTCCAGGACGGCGCCATCAAGGGGCTCAACGTCGCGCAAATGATCCGCTCGCTGACGGCGAGCACACTGTCGGGATGGCAGGAGAGCGATGAGAAGGCGACCGACCTCAGCCAGCTTTCGGCATCGTTCAAGATCGACAAGGGGCAGGCGCAGACCACGGACCTCAACCTCGTCGGCCCGCTGGTGAAGATGACCGGCGTCGGCACCATCGATCTCGGCACCAAACAGATCGGCTTCCGTGTCGAGCCGAAACTCGTGATGACCACCGAAGGTCAGGGCCGCGTCGGCGATCCGGTCGGGCTGGGCATTCCCGTGATGATCGAGGGCCCGTGGGGGAGCCCACGGATTTATCCGGAGATGCAGGGCATCCTCGATAATCCTGACGCCGCCTATGCCAAGCTGAAGGAAATGGGCAAGGGCCTGTTCGGCGCGAACGGCGCCGGGCTGGGGGCTGCGATCGGCAACCTGCTCGGCGGCGGACAACAGGGTGCGGCCGATGGACAAGGTGTCGCGCCCGGCACCGGCCAGACGGGCGGCCGGCCGAATGATCCGCTCGGCGGCCAGCTTGGTGAGACCATCGGCAATCTCATTCAGGGCTTGGGTGGATTGGGCCAGAATCAGCCCCAAGGCGGCGCGCGTCCGGGCGGTCAACGGAGCCTGACGCCGACCTCGCCCGCCGAGACGCCGACGCAAGCCGCACCGGCCGAGCCGGCCCCTCCTGCGGCGCCGAGCGATACAACCGCGCAGCAGGATAGCCAGCCGATGAACGAGGTGTTGCGGCAGTTGTTCAATCGGTGAGGCGGCGGCGCTTCGCGCCGACCTCTCCCCGCGAAGAGCGGGGCGAGGTTGGGCACGCCCGGTCGCGACGACGAATCCCGCCGTTTCCTGCCTAAAATCGGGGCTAACCATGCTGGCCGACGGCCCGCCGGCCCTCTGAATCCGTGCTAAACAGGCTCCGGGGCGTCAATTGCGGCCGGCCCCGCAGCAAGCGACGAACGGATGCGCATGCGTTTTTCAAGGCGTGGCGCGCGAGGGTCCGGATGAGCGAGGGCAACGACAGAGTCAGGTTTCTGCGCGAGGGGCTGTTCGCCAAATACGTCGTCGCGCTGGTCGGGCTCGTCGTGTTCGTGCTGGCCGTCAACGGCGCGATGGAAATCTGGATCACCTATCGTGGCATCAAGAGCTCGCTCCACGACGGCATGTCTGATAAGGCGGAGGCAACCGCCAAGCGGATCGCGCAATCGGTCTCCGAGCTGGAGCGGCAGATCTCCTGGGTGACGCGCGCCTCCTCCAACACGCTGGATCTGCGTCGCGCCGACTACACCCAATTGCTGCGGCAGGTGCCGCAGGTCAGCCAGCTCTCGCTGCTGAACAGCAATGGCCGCGAACAGCTCCGCCTGACGCGACAGACCGTTACGCTCGGCAGCAATGCCGATTTCTCCCGCGACGTCCGCTTTACCGAAACCGTCTCGCGTGGCACCAGCTTTGCGCCGGCCTATCTGCGCGACCAGCAGCCGTTCATGTCGATCGCGTTGTCGCATGCCGACGGCAGCATCACGGTGGCCGAAGTCGACCTCGATTTTCTCTCGGAGTTTTTGATCGACGCCCAGGTCGGCAAGGTGGCGTATGCCTATGTCACCGATTCCAAAGGCGACGTGCTGGCGACTTCCTCCAACGGGCCCGAAGTCGGCAAGAATCTGTCGGCGCTGCCGCAGGTCTTAGCCGTCAGCAAGCCCGGCGGCGTCGCGCCGGCGTCGGGCACCGATGCCAATGGTGATGCCGTGCTGACGACCTCGAGCCTGGTGCCGAAACTCGGCTGGCGCGTGTTCTTCGAACAGCCGACGGCGCAGGCGCTGACGCCGATCCGCGATCAACTGGTGCGGATCGCGCTTTTGATCGCGCTCGGCCTCATTGTCGCGATCATCGCCGGCACCATCATGGCGCGGCGCCTGCTGGTGCCGATCACGGCGCTGCAGGCCGGCGCGCGGCGGCTCGGCGCCGGCGATTTCGGCCACCGCATCGAGGTGAAGACGTCGGACGAACTGGAGGAGCTCGCCCACCAGTTCAACGGCATGGCCGGGCAGCTCGCCGAGACCTATTCGAACCTCGAAGCCAAGGTCAACGAGCGGACGCGGGATCTGGCGCAATCGATCAACGAGCTCAAGGTGCTCGAGGAGGTCGGCCGCGCGGTCGCCTCTTCGCTCGACCTCAACGCGGTGCTGCCGACGGTCGCCGCGCGCGCGCTCGAGATTACGCACGCCGACGCGGTCTTGATCTACGGCTACGACGCCGGCAATCACCAGTTCTCGCTGACCGAAGCGATCGGCATCGACAAGGCGGCCGAGGGGCGCCATCGCGCCATCGACGCCGACCATTCGCCGCTCGGCGAGGCCGCGACCAGCGGCGAACCGATCGCGATCCCAAAGCTCAGCGCGATGCCCGAACACGCCCTGCGCGATGTCGCTGTTGAGGCCGGCTTCCACTCGGTGCTGGTGGTGCCCTTGGTCGACCAGACCGGCATTTTGGGATCGCTGGTGGTGCTGCGGCGGAACGAGGGTGAATTCTCCGCCAATCTGATCGGCCTGATGAAGACCTTTGCGCACCAGGCGGTGCTGGCGATGCGCAATGCGCGGCTGTTTTCCGAAGTAGACCACAAGAGCCGCGAGCTGCTCGCCGCCAACGACATCGTGCGCGAGCAGGCGAGCAAGCTCCAGGAGCAGACGGACCAGCTCCGCGACTGGAATCGCTCGCTGGAGGAGCGGGTGGAGACGCAGCTCGGCGAGATCGAGCGCATCCGGCGACTGGAGCGTTTCCTGGCGCCGCAGGTGGCGCAACTGATCGCCTCCTCCGACGGTCATGAGGGCCTGCTCGACAGCCATCGCCGCGAAGTGACGGTGGTGTTCTGCGATTTGCGCGGCTTCACCGCGTTCACCGAGACCACCGAGCCGGAAGAGGCGATGAACGTGCTGCGCGAATATCACGCAGCCCTCGGCGAACTGATCTTCAAATATGAGGGCACGCTCGACCGCTATGCCGGCGACGGCGTGATGATCCTGTTCAACGCGCCGATCCAGTTCGAGGACCATACCGCGCGCGCCGTTCGCATGGCTATCGAGATGCGCGACACCATCGGCGCCCTGACCGAGAAGTGGCGCAACCGCGGCCACAATCTCGGCTTCGGCATCGGCATCGCGCTCGGCTACGCCACGCTCGGCCAGATCGGTTTTGAGCAGCGCCTGGAATACGCTGCGATCGGCAGCGTCACCAACCTTGCTTCGCGCCTCTGCGACGAAGCCAAGGCCAACCAGATCGTGGTGTCCAGGCGCGTCTACGGCATGGTCGAGCCATGGGTCGAAGGCCGGCCGATCGACGATTTGAATTTGAAGGGCTTCAACCACCCGATCCTGGCCGCGGAGATCACCGCCTGGCGCGAGTCGGTGGATAATGTCGTCGATGCAGCCGCGGCGCGACGGAAGAAGATGTCGTAAGCGATTTGTAGGGTGGGCAACCTTCTCCGCTGTCGTCGCCCGGCTTGACCGGGCGATCCAGTATTCCAGAGGCGCCTGTGCTTGAACCGAGAAGCCGCGGCGTACTGGATGCCCCGCCTTCGCGGGGCATGACGAGTTAGACGCACCAAAACTTCCCGCAGCGCCGCTGCGCCCGAGGACGGATTGGCGACTCATCGAGGCCCGGTTGGGCTCGACAAATCTCCAGCAGCTTGACACCAGCCACGGGTGCCCGGACCACACGCCTCTGAGAAACTTGCTCGGCTCCGCACGCACCTCGTTGCTGCAGCAGCGGCAAGCGACAACGACGCACCCGCCTGTCAGTGCCAACCAGGCTGCTGCATTCGCGCGCGGGTCTGCGCCAATTCTTCGAGATTGCTGTCGATCTGCGTGCGGTACATGCCGAGATCCTCGAGATGGCGATCGTCGAGCTTGCGCAGGGCCTCTCGCATGGCGTGCCGTTCGTGGCGCGCAATGACCGCTGCGAGGAAACGATTGACGAGACGGCGCAGGCGCGCCAGCCAAACCGCAGTGCGCCAGGCAAATGGCCTGGTGGCGGAGGTCGGAATGGTGGTCAGCATAGTCATGGCTATTTCTTTCAAACAGTAGCCGGAACCCGGTGAGCTTGCCGGGCATCCTTCTTATCGAAGGCCTGCTGCCAGCATGGTGTCAGCAGGCTTCGGCGCGTACGCCTAAAGGCGCGACGAGCACCGGACCCGGCTGGATCAAGGATCCAAAATGAGGAAACGATGAGCCGCACCGCCGGCAAGGCCAGTCCGCCGGCGATGCCAGACGAAGCTCGTCAGACCACCTTTCGTCCGGCCGCGAGATCCTTGACGGCTTCGGTGGTCAGCGGCTGACCGCCGACGCCCCAATCGCCGCTCGCGACTTCGGAAATCTTGACCCAGGTAACGCCGCGCATGTTCTCGCCTTCGATCGACACCATGGCGTCCGTGAGCTTTCTGATCATCTGGCTCTTCTGCTCGGAATTGAACACGTTCTCGATGACGTGAACCTCTATCAATGGCATGCAATTCTCCTTGATGCTTGCCTCGCGGCAGCGAGGCAGCGTCAACATGCCTGTGACAGTCGGACAAGACTTCCAGACGGCTGTGATTTACCGTCCAGACTCTCTTGAGATATCGCCGCGAAGCTATTGCAGACCGGCGCGCTGAAACCCTTCCAGGTAATGCGCCTTGTCCGCCTCGTGCTCGAACGGCAGTCCGCTGGCCAGCCAGGCGAGCGAGATGTTGGGCTGGGCGCGGCGGAGGCCCTCCAGGGCGGCTTTGGCGGCATCAGTGCCGCCGGCCATGCCGAGGGAGGCCGTCAGCACGCGGTGGGCGCCGACGAAGTCGGCGCGCTGCCGCAGCGCTTCACGGGACAGGTGGATCGCCTCCGCGTAATTTTTACCGACATACTGGCAATAGGCGGCGACGCCGCAATAGATCGCGGCAAAGGGATCGCGGGGTGAGAGTTTCAGCGCCTCGCGCGCGGCGCGGTCGCCCTCCTCCCAGCGCCCGCGATAGGACAGCGCAACACCATAGATGCCGCGCGCGGGCGAAAAATTCGGATTGAGCCGCAGCGCCAGCTCGAATTCGGCGATGCAGTCATCGAAGCGCCGGTTGAACAGATAGACGCTGGCCAGCGCATAATGCGCCCACGCGTCCTCGCTATCGGCCCGGATCGCCGCCAGCGCCGCGCGCTCCGCTGTTGGTACGGCCCTGGACATTTCCTGCCAGCCCATATGGGCGCCGAACGTATGGCAGGCAGCCAGCAGGCTGAGCGCCTGGCCGTAACCGGGATCGACACTGATCGCCTTTTCCAAGAGCGCCTGCGCGACTAGATTGTCCTGTCGCGTCACGCGCCAGTAATGCGATAGCGCCCGCATCACCAGATCCCATGCATCCATGTTGTCAGGCGTCTTGCGCCGGGCCCGGAAATCCTCGGCAGCGTAGAGTTGCGGCTCGATCGCCGCGACGACGGCCTGCGTGATTTCGTCCTGCACGGCGAATACGTCGGCGAGATTGCGGTCGTAGCGCTCCGCCCAGAGGTGACTGCCGCTCGCCACGTCGACGAGCTGGGCCGTGATGCGCACATGGTCGCCGTCCTTGCGCACGCTGCCTTCGACGACATAGCCGACGCCGAGCTCCTCGCCGATCTGTTGGTGATGGACGGATTTTCCCCGGTAGCTGAACGAGGAATTCCGCGCGATCACATAGAACCAGCGCAGCTTCGACAGCGCGGTGATGATGTCCTCGCTGATGCCTTCGGAAAAATATTCCTGCCCCGGCTCGCCAGAGAGATTGGCAAACGGCAGCACTGCAATTGCGGTACGATCGAGCGCCGGGAGCCGCGAGTGCAGCGGTTCGCCGGTGAGATCGAGCGGCTGGGGCGCACCGGCACGCGCTTCGCGGCCGTTCGCGGCTTTCGGCTGCACGTCGCCGACGAAGCGAAAACCTTTTCGAGCGAGCGTGCGGATCATGATTTGATCCTTGCCGCTGTCGCCGACCGCCCTGCGCGCGGCGTTAATCCGGCTCGTCAGCGTGGATTCGGAGACGATGCGCCCGTCCCACACCTTCTCGATCAGATCGTCCTTGGTGACGACGTGGTCGCGATTTTCGATCAGGTGAACCAAGAGGTCGAACACCTGCGGTTCGACCGGCACGCTCTCGCCGCCGCGGGTCAGCTCGCGAAGGTCGACGTCAAGCACATGGTTGGAAAAATGAAATTGCACGGCTTCATCCCGGTTAAATCATCATAAGTCACCTCAGACCGGCAGGTAATTTCCGGTCACTTCGTCCCGTCACTTCGTCCCGCATGCGGTCTGAGGTAGACCGAATTTTCCGGCGGGAAAGTGTGTGAAATCTCACAGATTTAGAAATCTCACTGAAAAATCAGGGTGGCCTCAAGGCAAAATCAGTCCCGCATCACAGTCTTTAGGTCCTGACAGGGCCATGTTCGGTTCATCGCGGCCCCCTTCCGTGGCCGCATGATCCCAAAAGGAACCCCGATGGCCGGACAGACAGCGACTGCAGCGACCCAGACTCAAGCCGATTCTGCCCAAGCCGAATCTGCCCAAGCCAATTCCGCCCCACCCGCCCCCGATCTCGCAGCCCTCAAGGCGCGTCAACAGGCCGCATGGTCATCAGGCAATTACGCCATTGTCGGCGCGACGCTGCAAATCGTCGGCGAAGAGCTCTGCGAGGCGCTTGATCTCAAGGCCGGCTCAAAGGTGCTCGACGTCGCCGCCGGCAATGGTATGGCGAGCCTCGCCGCGGCACGGCGGTGGTGCGACGTCACCTCGACCGACTACGTGCCGGCGTTGCTGGAACGCGGCCAGGCGCGCGCGGCGGCGGAAGGCATGCCAATCGAATTCAGGGAAGCCGACGCGGAAAACCTGCCGTTCGATGATAATAGTTTTGACACGGTGCTCTCCACCTTCGGCGTCATGTTCACGCCGAACCAGGACCGCGCGGCCGCCGAGCTGATGCGGGTCTGCAAGCCCAAGGGCCGGATCGGCCTGGCGAACTGGACGCCGGACGGTTTTATCGGACAGGTCTTCAGGACGCTCGGCAAATATCTGCCGCCGCCCGCTGGGGCCAAATCGCCGGCACTGTGGGGAACGCGCGCGCGACTGACCGAAATGTTCGACGCCGAGGCACGCTCGATCAGAGCGGAATCGCGCCTGTTCAAGTTTCGCTATCGCTCGCCGGCGCACTTCCTCGACGTGTTCAAGACGTATTACGGCCCGGTGCTGAAAGCGTTCGCAGCCCTCGAGCCGGCGAAACAGGAAGAGCTGCATAACGACCTGCATGCCCTGATCGTTCGCATGAACCGCTCCGGCGACGGCACGATGGTAGTGCCCAGCGAGTATCTCGAAGTCGTCATCACCAAGCAGTGAAGCCGAGCGTGATGACGCTTCTTCGAACCGTCATCCCGCTCTGACTCTTTGATTTGAGCATGATCTTCGCGCAAACGCGTTCCTCGTTTGTCGCGAGGGAAAACCGGTGTCCACTTTTTCGGATCATGCTCCTCCAACAATATCTCAGCGGAGCCATTGGCGTGGCTCCGCTGGTGGCGCCCCCACATAAAAATCAGGATTATTTCGATGACCAATGTGATTGAAATCTCGCGCGCATATCGCGAAAAGGCTTGCGTCGTGGCGCTGCACTGCTCGCTAGGGTCAGGCCGCCAATGGAAGACGCTCGCCGATGAACTCGGGCGCGAGCATCCGTTCTTCGCCCCTGACATCGCGGGCTATGGCACCAATAGCTGCTGCGCGGCGGATCTGCCGCTGACGCTTGCGGAGGAAGTTCGATGCCTGAGCGGTCAACTCCACGACGCGGACGGCCCCATCCATCTCGTCGGTCATTCCTACGGCGGCGCGATTGCGTTCAAGATCGCGACCTGCTCCCCGTTCGCGCATCGCCTGCGCAGCCTGACGCTGATCGAGCCGGTGCTGCCGACACTGCTGTGCGAGAGCGACGCGGACCGGCGGCTGCACGCGCGTTTCGCGCAGGTCGCCCGTGACGTTTCCGAGGATCTCTGGAATGGATCGGCGCTGGAAGCGATCGACATGTTCATCGAATTCTGGAACGGCTCCGGTCCGCAGGATCCGCTGCCGGCCAGCGCGCGCCTGCGCATGATCGAGCACGCCGACAAGCTTGCGTTCGATTTCACGGCGGCGTTCGCCGAAGCGAATGTCGCCACCGCGGCGGCCTCGCTTCGCGTCCCGACGCTGCTGTTTTCGGGAGGGCTGTCGCCCTACCTCACCCAACGCATCGTGCAGCGGCTCGGCGCGATCATGGACTGCGCCGAGATCCGGCATTTGCCGGCCGCCGGCCATATGCTCCCGCTGACGCACGCGTCATCAGTCAATCCCGCGATCGCGAGGCATATCGCCCGCGCGGACGAACTGGCCGGCGTTCCGCTGGCGCTCGAAACGGCGCCGGCGGAGGCCGCCAGCCGGGCGGAGGGGTGACATTCTTGGCGCTTGGCTCTCCCGCCGGCCTTCTGGTATCGGTTAAGGCCGAAACCGGGAACGAAATGCAGATGACCATCTTCCGCGCGCGCGGCCTTTCACTGACGCTGGCCTCCCTGATTGCCGCAGGCTTGATCTGCCTTTCCACCTTGCCCACCCTCGCCGCCGACGACCCTGACCCTGCCGCGCCCAAAGGCGCCGCGGTCACCGTGCTCAAGGCCGCGAAATCCTGTTTCGCTAACATCGTCGAAGTCTCGGGCACCATCATTGCGCGCGAGGAGACGCAGGTGCGGCCCGAGCGGATGGGGCTGAAGGTGGCCGAGGTGATGGTGGATGCGGGCGACAGCGTCACCGCGGGGCAGGTTCTGGCGCGGCTGACTTTGCCGGAAGGCGGGCAGATTACGGTGCAGGCGCCGGTGGCGGGCGTGATCTCGGCCACGACGGCATCCGTCGGCGCGATGGCGTCGGCCAAGGGCGAAGCGCTGTTTTCGATCATCGCGCGCGGCGAGTTCGATCTAGTCGGCATGGTGCCGACGCGCGATATCGCCAAACTCCAGGTGAACCAGACCGCGCGGATCAAGGTGATCGGAGCCGGCGAGGTCGACGGGCGGGTGCGGCGGCTGTCGACCACGGTGGAGCCGAACAGCCAGCTCGCGCAGGTGTTCGTCGGCGTGACCACCAACCGGCGGCTGCTCGTCAATTCAAGTGGCCGCGCGCAGATCAGGACCGGGCAGAGCTGCGGCGTCGCGGTGCCGCTGACCGCGATCCTCTATGGCTCCGCCGGCACCGTGGTGCAGGTGGTGCGGCGCGCCCGCGTCGAAACGCGGCGGGTGGAAACCGGGCTGATGTCGGCCGGCCAGGTCGAGATCACCTCCGGCCTGCAGGAAGGCGACATCGTGGTGGCGCGGGCCGGCGCGCTGCTGCGCGAGGGCGATCCGGTGCGGGCGGTGACGGCGAGCGCGGACGCGAAGTAGGCGGATCAATTTTGATGGCGCCGCGACGGCGGTGCACTCCCTCTCCCGCTTGCGGGGGAGGGTTGGGGTGGGGGTGCCTCCGCGAATTCAGACCGATGTGAGTGCGCGGAGAGTCCCCCTCACCCGGGATCGCATCTACGCTTTGGCGTAGCTTAGGACGGCCAGCGAAGGCGGCCTATGCCTCTCCCGCAGGCGCAGCGAGCAAGCGGCGATGGATGCGCGCTGCGAGTCACGTGATCACCGCAAAGTAGTTACCAGCACCGATGCGGAGACACCCCCACCCCGGCCCTCCCCCGCAAGCGGGAGAGGGGGAGCAGCGCCGGTGCGGCGGCGCTTTCCTGCGTTTCGCAGGGGCGACGGGGATGGAGAATTCGCCCTACCCGCCGAGGCGGACGTCTTCCAGCAAGGACGACGACACCTGCGGCACCTGCTCGCCGTCGGAGGCGCGGGAGATGGAGATGCGGGTCTTGTTGAAGGCGGTTGCGGCGCCGGACTGCGAGTCCAGATTGTTGAGCAGCTCGGTGACCAGCACGCTGTACTGGCCCTTGCCGTCGTCGGCGACCTTGCCCGGCGTGGCGGAGGTCAGGATCAGCGCGTTCTCCGGCGTGGAGATCGGGGCCAGCCCATGCGAATAGGAGCGGAAGCGGCGCTCATAGGGATTGCGGCGGGAGGCGTCGACGACGACGAGCTTGGCCTTGGCGCCCTTCTCGGTCATCGCGTCCAAAACCTGCTCGATCGAGACGCCGTCGCGGCGGACGTCGGCTTCCCTCCAGATCGCGGCGTCGACCGGAATCATAAAGCTCTCGCGGCCGACCTGGACGCCGTAGCCGCCGAAGAACAGCATCGCGACCGTATCCGGCTTGATCTTGTCTTTCAGGCGGGCGACGGCGCGGGCCATGTCGTCCTTGGTGGCGTCTTCGACCACGTCGACGTCAAAACCCTTGGCGCGCAGCGCGGCGGTGAGGCCGCGGGCGTCGTTGATCGGCTGGGACAATGGCGCTGCCGCATCCGGATAATGGCCGTTGCCGATCACCAGCGCGACGCGGTTGGCTGACGTGCCGATCGAGCCGGTCTGCTCGGTGCCGATCGCCTTGGCGGCGTCGAGCGAACGCTTGTTCAGCGCGGCATGGGCGCCGATCGCCAGCGACACCAGGCCGACAAACGCCACCGCAATGGTAACGGTGCGGCGGGAAATGCAGAGCTGACCAAGGTTCATCGCGTTTCCATTCCCAAGTTTGTCCAAAGCGCCGAGCAAGATCGCGCCAGTTAGTCGCGTGAGGACCGTTCAGGTTTGATGGGGTTGCCGGGTGTGTGCCGTCTAATTGCGCGCAATTTGCGGCACCGCAACAACGGTCTTTTAGCCTGTCGGGCCCTCCTGAACAACCTGAATCCACGCATGGAACCAATTGCCGGCGACTATGGCGGGGCGTTAACGCCAGTTAAGTGATCTGCATCACATTTGTAATTTTTGCTGATTTGTATAGTTTTCAAGGGCTTGCAGGCCCGATCCGGCCGGCGGTGGCCGTTTGAGCTATTTGCCATGCTCAACGCGGCCCTCCCTTCACCGTTCCGGCGGAAAGAAACTGCATGGGCTTTTCTACCATCGCCGGCGCCGCATTTCGGGCGCTGACCGCGCGGAAAGACGGCCCGTCGCTCTACGATGTCTGCGACCCCGTGCTGCTGAAATACCGCGGCGGCGACCCCCATCTCGGCAAGTTCTACCGCACCGCGCTGGGCAACCCGGCGCTGCGGCCGCTGCTGCGGCGGACCGGGCACCCGGCCTTGCGCGACCAGAAGCGGCTAGGCGCCTTGCAGGAGGCGCTGCGAAGGGCGCGCGACGATGCCGAGCCGGACTGGGCCGCGGTCGGCGCCCCGATCGCCGAGCTGATGGTCGATATTAATGTCCGCCACCCCGCCCCCGGGCCGGTGGCGGCACCGGGCCGCCCGCCCGATCGAAGCGAGATCGACCGGGTGATCCGCCGCTGCGGCGCGCATCTCTTACGCTCGTTCGCCAAAAACGGCTTCGTCCCTACCTATGCCGCCTTCAACCTGATCGGCGATGCCGACATGGGCGGGCGCGAAATGCTGATGGCGCTGACCGGGCTGAACTCGCGCGGCTACAAGAACTCGACGCTTCTGTTCAGCCTGGCGCGCATCTTCATCGCGCATTCGCCGGCGCGTGCGCTGATCAACCCACCCTGGACCGGGATTGCCGAGCCGATGTGGGAGCCGATGCAGATCCGCCACCGCTCGGCCTATTACGACGCCTTCTTCACCGAGGCGCTGCTCAGCTACGTCGAGACCGGGCTGGCTTCCGCCGATGAGGCCGCAGCGTCGCGGCGGGCGATTGCCGAGATGGTGGATTTTTGCCTGAAGACCTCAGCCGAGGAAGTGCCCTCGCATGACGGCACCACCGTGAACGTGATCACGGCCTTGGCGCCGTTGCCGCATCCGCGCTTTTCAAAATTCTTCTCGCAGATCAAGCAGGATTTGGGTTTCGGCATCTACGTGCCGGACTGCGACACCACGGCGTGCTCGTTCTCGGCCGCCACACAAGCCGGCTGCACCGATCCGATCCTCGACCAGCCGCTGCTCGACTTCTATCGCGGCTACCAGGTGCGCGAGGGCGCCAACGAGCCCCGCGTCACTGTGCCGCTCAACGACAATATCGACTACGAGGGCGGCGTCGTCACCTGGATCGACAATCTCAATGGCGACCGCCCCTACGGCAACGATCTCGACCCAACGCTCAACCTCGATATTCTCGAAGTCAGTTTCCGTAATCTTTCGCGCTGGAAGATTCTGGAGACACCGCAGCGTCTGGAGACGGTGCATCGCATCATCGGCTTCCAGCGGCGGCTGGCGGAAAGCGGCGCGTTCAAAAGTCCGCGCTCGCACATCTATTACCTGCCGGAGCTCTACTCCGCCTATTTCGGCCGCTGCCATGCTGTGTTCATGGCATTGCCGGAGGCCGCGCGGCAGGCGATCGATCCGGACGGCACGTTCGCGTTGATCCGCGAGAGGGTGCTGGCCTATGTCGAGGGTGAATTGATCGCGCGCGAGATGAACCCGTTCGACGCCGCGCTGGCGCTGATGGCGCTGGCGCATCTCGGCGCAGACGTTTCGACATTCGCGCCGGCGCTGCACGTCCTCGTCGCAAGTCTCGGCGAAGGCGGCAGGCACGGGCCGTACCGGGCGTACGAGTGGAACAAGATGAAGACGCCGACGCGGATTCTCGTCGGCGGGCCGGAAGTGACGTCGGCATTCGTGTTGATGGGCTTGGCGTTGGCGCGGAGGGCGATGCAAACAACGTAGCCCGGATGGAGCGAAGCGAAATCCGGGACAGTCTCGCAAGCGGATGCAGTTTCCCGGATTGCGCTTCGCTCCATCCGGGCTTCTGTAACGGGCCTTAGTTAGTCAATCCCTTTTTGCGCTGTCCACCTGCCGGGCACTTGCTTCTGTACGGGATCGGCACTGAGG
>NZ_JADPKF010000106.1:0-41821 GCF_023073815.1 Bradyrhizobium sp. 157
CCAAGGTACTGCGCGAGTCCGGCATCGAGGTGCGGATTGTCGACCCCAAACGGGTCCGCAGCTTCGCGCAGTCGGCCGGACGCCTGGCCAAGAACGATGAAGGCCTACTATGGCCGCCTGATTGCCAACGGAAAGAAGCCGAAGGTTGCGATCATTGCCTGCATGCGCAAGCTGATCGTCATTCTCAACACGATGGTCGCACGACGACAGAAGTGGGATCCCAGCCGCTACGCGCTCAACTCAGCGAGCGCCTGACCGCTCGGTCCCCGACCGAGCGCATGCCCAGCCAACAGACCGGCGAGCGGACGGGGTCAAGGCCGTCAGCCGCCGCAGGCGGTGGCGCGCGCCGCGCCAGCCTTGAGGCCGGCCGATCAACGGTCTACTTCGACACAGTTGCTCTGTTCTCATTGGGGGGCGAAAGATAAGGGCAAAGCTCGGGCGGAATGCGCCGCGAGATCGTGAAAGCATGTCAGTAATTGGATGTGTGCCAATCCCTCCCCGTCATTGCGAGCGAAGCGAAGCAATCCATTGCGCCGCATATGCGGAGAGATGGATTGCTTCGTCGCTTGCGCTCCTCGCAATGACGTTGCGGAGACAGCGGTGATCACGCCGAGAAGCCGCAGCGTACTGGATGCCCCGCCTGCGCGGGGCATGACACGTGGGGATGAGGTGAGGGCGTACCACGCGAGGAAGCGTAGCCGCCCTCATTCTTCTCTTTCACGCCGCGCGTTGGCCGCTGCCGGCGTCGAGCCCGGCGTACACTCCGCGCTCAAACCCGGCAAAGGCCTCCAGGCATTTTGCGTCGGCGAACGGCAACAGCTGCATCAGGATCACACCGCTGACGTCGCGCGTCGGGTCGATCCAGAAGTAGGTGTTGGCGAGGCCGGCCCAGGCCAGGCTGCCGGCGCTGCGCCCCTCGGCCGTCTGGGCGGTGGTGATGAGGAACGAGAGTCCCCACTTCTTGACGATGTCGGGATAGAGATCGACGTCGTTGGTGTAGATCGGCGCCACCGTCACCATCTTGCCCATCGTGAGATCGCCAATCTGGTTCTGGCTCATCAGCGCGACCGTCTCGGGCTTCAGCACCTGGTTGCCGTTGCCGCGGCCCTTGTTGAGGATCATCTGGGTGAACTTGATGTAGTCGGCCGCGGTGCCGTAAAGGCCGCCGCCGCCCATGTGAAATTCCGGCTCCTGTTCGAGCTCGAACGGGATTGGCGCCAGCGTGCCGTCCTCGCCGCGGGCATGCATGCCGACCAGCCGCTGGCGCATGGAATCGGTGATCTTGAAAGCGGTGTCGTTCATGCCGAGCGGCGTAAACATGTTATCGCGCAAATAAGCGTCGAGCCGGGTGCCGGTCACGGCCTCCACCGCCTTGCCGACGAAGTCGATATTGGTGCCGTATTCCCAGCGCGTGCCGGGCTCGGACATGATCGGCGTCTTCAGCGCGGCGTTCTGGCAGGTGGTGATCGCCGGGGTGCCGGTCTTCTCCAGATATTGCGCGCAGTCGCCGTTCCACATGTTGTAGGCGAAGCCCGCGGTGTGGGTCATCAGATGGCGCAGCGTGATCGGCTTGGTGGCGGGACGCAGCTTCGGCTCGCCATTGGCGTCGAAACCTTCCAGCACCTGTGGCGAAGCGAGATCGGGCAGCACGTTTCCGATCGGCTCGTCGAGCGAGAGCTTGCCTTGCTCCACGAGCTGCATGCCGGCCGCGGTCGTAATCGCCTTGGTCATCGAGGCGATCCAGAACACGCTGTCGGCGGTCATGTCATCGTCCTTGGAAAGGTCGCGCTTGCCGAACGCGCCCTGATAAATCACCTCGCTGCCGGTCGCCGCCATCGCGACGACGCCGGGAACTTCCTTCGCCTCGCATTTCTGCCGCAGAATCTGGTCGATCTCAGCCTTGCTTTGCATGGGTCTCCTCCCGCTTTGATTTTTATGGAAGTGGAACGATCTTCCTCCCGGCCGCGTGATCCCGCAAGCGCTCGGCGAGCGCCGCCGCTGATGTCGCGATCTCGTGATGGGCAAGGATGGGCAGCGGGTGCGCATGGCAGCGGCACCAAACTGCAACACCTCGCCACAATCCGCGATGGATGAGGGCTCGGCGGGTGACCGGATTGGGCAGCCACGATAACGTGATTCCGCGGCGATTCCCGGCGCCGATTTTCTGCAGTAAAGCGTTCAGATTCCAGCACAAACGATGCTGGTTGCAGCATTGATTTGATGAAAATCGTTGTAATTTCGAATTGCGAGGCGCGATGATCTCGACCTGGAGTGAATGGAAGCGGTATCCCCGTCCCGGACGAGGCGAGAACATCGAGGCGCCGATCACGCCCGGGCTCTACGAGGTCCGCTATGCCGGCACCGGCGCGCTGCACTCGTTCGAGGCGGTCGACAACGTCGCCCAGGCGCTGGCGCAGCTTGCGGTCGGCTCCAAATCCTGGTTCGGCCGCCGCGACACGGCCAAGCTGCCCGACCTCGAATACCGCACCTGCGCGACCTCCTCGAAGGCCGACGCCAAGGCCGCCGCGCAGCGCATGATCGGCCGTCGCGAAACCTATATGAGCGGCGCGGCGTGAGTCCGTTCCGTCATTCCGGGATGGTCCGAAGGACCAGACCCGGAATCTCGAGATTCCGGGCTCGGTCCTTCGGACCGCCTAGGAATGACGAACGACTGGCCTCCCTCAACATTCCTTGAAGCAGACCCGCGTCTCCGGCCGGTGCATAGCCGCTGATATCGGCCTATACTCGGGCCAATCCTTCAAGAAAATCCGAGGAGTAACGCCATGAACCCGCCCGTCGCCGCTCGCGCCCAATCCTCCCAGCCCTCACTGCATGACCGCCTGAAAGATCCCTCGCTGCTGCGCGACCGCTGCTACATCGACGGCGCCTGGGTCGGCACGCCGTCGCGCCCGGTCACCAATCCGGTCAATGGCGTGGAGCTTGCAAAAGTCCCGGCGTTCAGCACAGCCGAAGCAACGCAAGCCGTCGAAGCCGCCGAACGCGCCTTCCCCGCCTGGGCCAGGCTCACCGCCAAACAGCGCTCAAACATCTTGCGCAAATGGTACGAGCTGATCGCGGCGAACCGCGAGGATCTCGCGCTGATCCTCACGTCGGAACAAGGCAAGCCGCTGGCCGAAGCGCTCGGCGAAGTCGATATCGGCGGCGCCTATGTCGAATTTTTCGCCGAGGAAGCCCGCCGCGTCTACGGCGAAACCATTCCGACCCAGCGGCCCGATGCGCGGCTCCTCGCGATCAAGCAGCCGATCGGCGTCTGCGGCGCCATCACGCCCTGGAATTTCCCGTGCTCGATGATCACGCGAAAAGTCTCGCCGGCGCTCGCCGCCGGCTGCACCGTGGTGCTCAAGCCCGCCAATGAAACGCCGCTGACCGCGCTGGCGCTGGTCGCGCTTGCCGAAAAGGCCGGCGTGCCCAAAGGCGTGTTCAACATCCTCACCGGCAATTCGTCCGCGATCGGCAAGGTGCTGTGCGAGCATCCTGCCGTGCGCTTTATCGGCTTCACCGGCTCGACCGAAGTCGGAAAGATCCTCTATCAGCAGGCCGCCGTCGGCGTGAAGAAGCTCGGCCTCGAGCTCGGCGGCAACGCGCCGTTCGTGGTGTTCGATGATGCCGATATCGATGCTGCCGTCGAGGGCGCGATGATCTCGAAGTACCGCAACATGGGCCAGACCTGCGTCTGCGCCAACCGCATCTACGCCCAGGACAAGATCTACGACGCGTTCGTCGAGAAACTGTCGAAGAAAGTCGCGGCGATGAAGATCGGTGACGGCACCGAACAGGGCGTGACACAGGGCCCGCTGATCAACATGGACGCGGTACTCAAGGTCGAGAAGCATATCGAGAATGCGGTGCAGGGCGGTGCGAAGATCGTCACCGGCGGAAAGCGCCACGCGCTCGGCGGCAGCTTCTTCGAGCCGACGGTGCTCTCGAACGTGAAGCCGGATGCGCTCGTTGCGCACGAGGAAACGTTCGGCCCGCTGGCGCCGGTATTCCGCTTCAAGGATGAAGCCGACGTGATCGCGATGTGCAACGCCTCGCCGTTCGGCCTCGCCTCCTACTTCTATTCCCGCGATCTCGGCCGCGTCTGGCGCGTCGCCGAAGCGCTGGAGTCAGGCATGGTCGGCGTCAACACCGGCCTGATCACCACGGAAGTGGCGCCGTTCGGCGGCGTCAAGGAGTCAGGCTTGGGGCGCGAAGGCTCGCATCACGGCATGGAAGAATATGTCGAGATCAAATATGTGATGATGGCAGGGGTGTAGCTCCGGGCTTGCTACCTTCGCAACACCGCGATCGTGCGATTGGCGAAGGAAAGCCGCTCCGCCATGACCGAGACGAAATAGGTCAACAGCTTCTGGCCGAGCTCGGGGGCGTCGGCCTTGATCGCCTCGAACTGGTGCTTGTTCAGCACGTACAGCACGCTGGCGATCTCGGCCTGGATCGTCGCGCTGCGCGGCGCGTGCGAGACGAGGCCCATCTCGCCGATCGTGGTGTAGCGGCCGAGGCTGCGCACCCGCGTGATGCGTCCGTCATCTGCCGGCACCATGATGCCGACGCGTCCGTCGAGGATGAAATGCATAGAATCGGCGGCATCGCCGGCGCGCACGATGATCTCGGCGGTGTCGACCTCTATGCGCTGGCAGCGGCGGATCAGCTCATCCGCGTCGTCCTCGCTGTCGAGTATCTCGGTGAACCAGTCGCGCAGATTGGCCGCTTCCTGCGCGAGTCCCTGATGCTGCATGATGATCTCGTTCTCGCACCATTCCAGCGCATGGTCGAGTTCGTCGATCGTGGTGACGCCATCGGTGATGAAGTCGCTCGAGCGCAGCACCTTCGCTGTGCTAGCGGACAGATGCACCAGCACCAGATGGACGCCGAGATCATGCGCGCTGCGTTTGATCTGGGCAAAACTGTGCGCTGCCGACGAATCGATGCCGGTGACGAGCTTGAAGTCGAACAGTAGATACCGGCACTCCGGCTGCTCCTGCAGCAGCGCCTTGACATGCTGATAGAGCCGGTTGGCGGAACCGAAGAACAGGTAGCTCTGCAGGTTCAGCCCCTGGATCTTGCCGCCATGGGCCAGTAGCACTTCCTGGTCGTCGCGCGAACGATCCAGCGAGCTGCGATATTCCGATCCGTCAAAGATGAACTTGATCGCCTCGATCCGTGCCGCGCTGAAAGCAAAGGTCGCGCAGCCGATAATGATCCCGATCAGAATGCCCGGCACGAAGCCCCACTGGACGATGATAACGATGATCACCAGCAGCGACGCGTATTCGGTCCTGGTCAGGCGCTTGCGCGACTCGATAATCCATTTGTGCAGTTGGTCCGCACCCAGATAGAGCAGGAGCCCGCCAAGCACGAATTTTGGCATGTAGCCGAGCAGTTCGGGCGCAATCGCCAGCATCAGCAGCGAGACGGCCGCGGCCGTCAGGCCGGACAGCCGGCCCCTGCCGCCGCTGCTGAAATTCAGGATGGTGCGGCTTACCGAGATGCAGCCGGCATAGCCAGCCAGCGCCCCGGCCAGGATATTGGCAAAGCCGGTGACATTGAGTTCGCGTTCCAGATTGGCTTCGCGATGCGCCGCGATCTCAATGCCGGTGGTGTTGAACAGCGTGCTGGCCGCCGCAACGAAGACCACTGCAATCAGATTGCCGAGCAGGTCCGGCATCGCGGTCCAGGGATAGTGGGCAAGTGCGTCCGCATGCCAAGGCAGCATGAACGCCGAAGGCGGCGGAGGCCCAAAGGAGCCGGTCGCGCGGGCCTGTTCCGGCGAGATGCCGATGATCCAGAAGGCCAGATGCGCCACGATCACGCCGCCGATCAGGATGATCGGCAGGCCGAACGGGCCGCGCGAACGGTGCCATGTCAAATATAGCACCAGCGCCATCGCGCAGGCTGCGGCCAGTTCCGATATTGTGACGATATTGGCGAACTGAGGTAGCGAGCTGAATTTCATCGGATGATCGGTGATCACGCGGATCGCACCCAGCACGATCAGAAGCCCGGTCGCGCCCAGGAAACCGCCGACGACGGGATAGGGCACGTAGCGGATAGCACGGCCCATCCGGGTCAGGCCGAGGCCGCACAGCACCATGCCGGTGACGATGGTCGAGAGGCCGAGCGTGATCAGAACAGGCGTGAGCAGCGGCGCCGACGGATCGGCTGCGATGATGCGCTCGACCAGCGATGCGGCCAGAATTCCAGTCACTGCCGCGGTGGAGCTGTCGGGGCCGGCGACCGCAAATGACAGAGAGCTGCCAAGCGCGATGGTGGTCGCAATCACGGCCGAGCTGATGAAGGTTGCCGCGATACCATAGGACATGTACGGCGACAGCGGCCCCGCAAAGATCAGCAACGCGTAGGACAGGCCGAATGTAATGCCGAGGACGCTCGCCGCGCTCCCACCAAGAACATCATTGACAGCCCGCCTTGCCCGCGGGCCGAAATAGATGGATCGACTAATCACGCGAAAAAAAGCCCCAAACTTCAGCACGTTAGTCGTGGACGAGGGCGGCGTGGGACGACAACAACAATTTTATGACAACCGGGCTCTCAAAGAAGGCACATGGCTGCGCGGCGTCAGTCGGTTCCCACCTCGCCGCCGAACGCGCCATGCCGGCCCACGCCGGCGGCGAAACGCGTTGCGCCCGACAGCGTTTCGCCCGAGGCGATTACCTCGAGTCCGCCGCGCATTTCGTTGGCGATCGCTTCCTCCTCCGAAAGATCCCATTGCCGCAGCGCCGACAGCCGATCGGCGCGCAGGCATTTTTGCGGGAAGGCCGCGATGTCGCTGGCGAGCGCGATCGCCTGTGCGCGGGCTTCGCCCTTCGGCACGACGCGATTGGCGAGCCCCATGCGCAGCGCTTCCTGCGCGCCGACCGGTCGTCCGGTGAGAATCAAGTCGATCGCCTGCGAATGGCCGATCAGCCGCGGCAGCCGGATGGTGCCGAGATCGATCAAGGGTACGCCGAAACGTCGGCAGAAGATGCCGAAGGTCGCGTCTTCCGCGACCACGCGCATGTCCGCCCATAGCGCGAGCTCCATCCCGCCGGCCACCGCAAAGCCTTCCACCGCGGCAATCACCGGCTTCGACAGCCGCAGCCGGCTCGGCCCCATCGGCGCGATCGAATCGTGGCCGCCGAGCTCGCGCGTCTTGTTCGGATCGCCCGCCGCCACCGCCTTCAGATCGGCGCCAGCGCAGAAATAGCCGCCGGTGCCGGTGAATACCGCAACCGACGCACTCTCGTCGGCATCGAAAGCAAGAAACGCATCGTAGAGCTTCCGCGCGGTCGCGCCATCGACGGCGTTGCGGCAATGCGGACGGTTGATGGAAACGATGGTCACGGGACCATCGCGTTCGACGATCACGGAATCGACTTCGGTCATGGGGCGCTCCCTGGATATTATTTCCTGGAAGCTTGGCATTAGACGTGAGGATGACGCAATCCCAACGCCTTCATTGCGAGCGAACCGAAACGTGCGGCGGGATGGATGACGCGGTTAGATATTCAACTCTTCCCCCGTCACGCGCCGGTACGCTTCGAGATAGCGCTTGCTGGTCTCCTCCACCACGCTGTCCGGCAGCGGAGGCGGCGGGGCGTCGCCGTTCCAGCGGCCGGCGCGGCGCTCGGCGTCGAGATAGTCGCGCAGCGGCTGCTTGTCGAAGGAGGGCTGCGGCCGGCCGGGCTTGTAGACGTCGGCCGCCCAGAACCGCGACGAGTCCGGCGTCATCACCTCATCGATCAAGATGATGCGGTCGTCGGCCGCGCGACCGAACTCGAATTTGGTGTCGGCGATGATGATGCCCTGATGGCGGGCGATCCGCTCGCCGAAATTGTAGACCGTGCGCGCCATGCGCTCGAGTTTTTCGGCGACGTCGCCGCCGACGATCTCGCGCATGCGCGCGACCGTGATGTTCTCGTCATGGCCGGTCTCGGCCTTGGTTGCCGGACTGAAGATCGGCGGCTCGAGCTTTCCGCTTTCGAGCAGGCCTTCCGCCAGCTCCTCGCCCGCAAGCGTGCCGGAGGCCGCATACTCCTTCCAGGCGGAGCCGGAGATATAGCCGCGGATCACGCATTCGACCGGAAACACGGTGGTGCGCCGGCACAGCATCGCGCGGCCCAAAATGTCGGCACGATGATTCTTCAACGCGGGCACCTTGCGGATGATCTCGTCGGCGTCGGCGCTTATCATGTGATGCGGCACCACGCCTTCGAGCTGGCGGAACCACCACGCGCTGATCTGCGTCAGCACCGCGCCCTTCATCGGGATGGTTTCCGCCATCACCACGTCAAAGGCGCTGATTCGGTCGGTGGTGAGCAGCAGCACGCAGTCGCTGCCGACGGCGTAGATATCGCGCACCTTGCCGCGGCCGATCCGGGGCAGGGGCAAATCGCTGGCGAGCATTGCGTTCATCTGATCAGGCTTTCGAACAGGCCCGCGCGTTGGCGCGCGGGGCACGAATAAAAGAAAGCGGAGCAATAGCTCACTCCGGCAGCGGAATGAACTCATGTTCCTGCGGAACGGCGGCAAACCGTCCTGTTTTCCAATCCTGTTTGGCCTGCTCGATCCGCTCCTTGCTGGAGGAAACGAAATTCCACCAGATATGCCGCGGGCCTTCCAGCGCGTCGCCGCCGAGAAACATCATCCGCACCGGCGTGACCGCCTTCACCGTGATGCGGTCGCCGGGCCGAAAGATCAGGAGCCGCGGTCCTTCGTAGCGTTCATTCGCGATCTCGACCTCGCCGTCGACGAGGTAGATCGCGCGCTCTTCATGGTCGGGGTCGAGCGGCACGCTGGTCCCGGCCTGCGCCGTCACTTCGGTATAGAACCAGGGCGAGACCATGCTGACCGGCGATGTCACGCCAAAGCCGTGGCCCGCGATGATGCGTGCGGTAAATCCGCTCTCCCTCACCGTCGGCAGCGCTTCGGCCGCGTAATGCTGGAACGACGGCGCGATCTCTTCCGATCCCGCCGGCAGCGCGATCCAGCTTTGCAGGCCCAGCATCTTCTGGCCGTCGCGGCGCTGCACGTCGGGCGTGCGCTCGGAATGCGCGATGCCGCGGCCTGCCGTCATCAGGTTCATCGCGCCGGGCTGGATCTCCTGGATGTTGCCCTCGCTGTCGCGGTGCATGATCGAGCCGTCGAACAGGTAGGTGACGGTGGCAAGCCCGATATGCGGATGCGGGCGGACGTCCATGCCCTTGCCCGCCATGAACTGCACGGGGCCAAAATGATCGAAGAAGATGAAGGGCCCGACCATCTGCCGCTTGCCATGCGGCAGCGCGCGCCGCACCGCAAATCCGTCGCCGAGATCGCGGGTGCGCGGCACGATGATGAGATCGAGCGCGTCGCAGCTTTTGGCATCGCCGAGCACGGGATCGTTGGAGGGTTGCCAGCTCATGGGGACTCCTTCGGGTTTGCGGCGATTATAGCAGGAATTGCGGCGCGGCCTATCCACGTCATTGCGAGCCAACGGGTCGCGCGAATGCGCGCCCGATGACAGGCCCGCGAAACAATCCATAGCGCCGCTTGCCGAGAGATGGATTGCTTCGTCGCTGTCGCTCCTCGCAATGTCGACAGTAAGCGCGTAGATTGGGAAGGCAGAGACAGGAAGCCAATGATCCCTCCGCTCAAACCCGGCGCAAAATTGCTGAAGGTCGACGGTCCCATCATCGAGACCGCGCGCCTGGTCCTGCGGCCATGGCGCAGCGATGACATTGCCGCGAATACGGCGATGCTGTCCGATCCCGACACCGCGCGTTTCATCAGCCCGACGGCAAGGCGATCACCACCGAGGTCGGCGGATGGCGCAACGCCGCCGTGATCTCAGGGCATTGGGCGCTGCACGGCTTCGGCATGTTCGCAGTCGAGGAAAAATCTAGCCGCCGCTATATTGGCCGCGTGGGACCGTGGTGCCCACCGGGGTGGCCGGGGTTTTGAGGTCGGCTGGGGTATTGGCCGGGAATACCGCGGCAGGGGCTACGCAGTAGAAGCCGCGCGGGCGTCGATCGACTGGGTCCTTCGCGACCTTCGAGATCGAGGAGATCATTCATTGCATCGAATCCATCAATGCACCGTCGCAAGCGGTCGCGCGGCGATTGGGAGCGAGGAGGGATGGCGAAGTTGATCTATCCGGCAAGACCAATGAACGCTGGGTGACGTCGCGCGTTCGGTGGAACGCGTTAATCGGCAGAAATTGAATCGCGGAACGATTCACACTAGATTGACCGCGCGGGATGACCCGCGCGAACGGACCATCCGATGCTGCTTTCCACCTTCGACATCGCCTTGCGCGGCGCCACCGTGGCGCTGCTCTTGGTCTTGGCAGCATCACTGTTTCACGGTTTCGGAACGGTGCTCGCCGGACGGCTCGCTGCGGCATTTGCAGTAGGGTCGGCGGCGCATGCCGTGATCTCTTCGATCGGTGTCACATCGAAGGTGCCTCCGGCGCTTGCGCCCGTGATCGCGCTGTCGACCGGCAATGCCGTGGTGTTCTGGCTGTTCACGCGCGCGCTGTTCGAGGAGACGTTCAAACTGCGCTGGTGGCACGCGTTGACCTGGGCAGCGATCGCGGCTTTCAGTTTCGTCAATTGCATATGGCTGGCGCCCGCATCCGGCGTGCGGCTTTCCATCATCGCCGTCAATCTGCTCGCGCTCGGCTTCATCGTGCTGGCCGTAGTGCAGACCATCGCGTCCTGGCCTGCTGATCTGGTCGAGGGCCGGCGCCGCATCCGCGTCTTCATTGTCAGCGTGGCGGCACTGTACGGCGGGCTGAATGCGGTGCTGCAGATATCGCTCTCTGGCAGCGGCGCCGCGGAGATTGCCAACACGCTGAATTCGGCGCTGCTCGCCGCCGTGGTCGCGGCAATCGCGATTGCGTTGATGCGTTTCGATGGCGCCGATCTATTCCCGGCCGCAGCAGTCGTCCGGACCGACCCAATCGAGGCGGCAGCCGCCGTCGAAGCCAGCGCCGCCGATCAAAAACTCATCGATGCACTGATGCGGCTGATGGCCGACGAGCGCAACTATCGCCACGACAACATCACCATCGGCACGCTCGCAGCCAAACTCGCCATTCCCGAATACCGGCTGCGGCGGCTGATCAACCAGCGGCTCGGCTACCGCAATTTCAATGTCTTCCTCAACGAGCACCGGATCGCCGAAGCCAAGGCGGCGCTGGCCGACCCGAGCCAGGCCGAAGTCCCCGTGATTACCATCGCGATGGATGCCGGCTTCCAATCGCTTGGGCCCTTCAACCGCGCCTTCAAGGCTATCACCGGCGTCACGCCGACCGAATACCGCCGGCTCAAGGCGACCGCGGCCTAGCTTGTATCGTCTTGCTATTGCTGTCTAATTTTGGAATCGGCGAGGCGCGTTGAGTATTCGACCAGCGCGCATTCCAAATCCGGCGAGCGGCCATGAGCCGCTTCGTGAACATCCCCGGCACGCGCTGATGCGTCATGCCGGAGGCCTCCGTGACCAGACGAAATCTCATCCTCATCCTCGCCGCCACCACGGCGCTCAGCGCGCTCGCGCTCTCGGCCGCCCACGCCCGCGACGTGCCGAAGGTCGTGACCGGCTTCGTCGCCAGCGTGCTCTGCACCGAGACCTTCGTCTCCGGCCTCGATCCGGCACGGGTGTTTGCCGAGACCTCGTCCGCGATGCCGGGCGCCGGCCTGATCGCCTGGGCGCTCGACTATCGTGTCGATCGTGCGCGTAAGGACGTTACCGTGACGCTGTTCGGCCAGGGCCGGAGCCACGCCGTCTATCGCGGCGAAGGGCTCGGCTGTTATCTCGATCATGGTGGTCCCGTGGCGGCGATTGTGTTGCCGCAGTCGGAGGCCAGGCCGGCATTGCTGCCTGACATCGCCGGTCTGCCGGTCGTGGTGCCGCAGACGCCGCAGCTCGCCGCGGCACTCGACCGCGCCTTCGCCGAGTCGGACAGATCGACGCCGCGCAACACCCGCGCCGTGGTGATCCTGAAGGACGGGCGCATCATTGCCGAACGCTATGCCGAGGCCATCGGCATCGACACGCCGCTGCTTGGCTTCTCCGCCACCAAGTCGGTCATCTCGGCGCTGGCCGGCATCCTCGTGCGCAAGGGCGCGCTGAAGCTTCATGAGCCGGTGCCGATCGCGGCATGGCAACAGCCTGATGATGCAAGGCGCGCCATCACGCTCGATCATCTGCTGCGGCACACCGCGGGGCTAAAGCTCGGCAGTTCGCTGCAGGCGTCACTGGCGTCCGCGCTCGAGCCGGTCAACCGCATGAAGTTCATGGAGCCTGACATGGCCGCCTATGCAGTGAGCATGCCGATGGCGTCGGCGCCGGGCGCAGCTTGGAACTACCATGACGGCAACACCGTCATCCTCGCGCATCTGATCCGCCAGGCCACCGGCGGCAGCGCGGCTCATATGATGGCCTTCGCGCGGCAGGAAGTGTTCGAGCCGCTCGGCATGCACAATGTGACGCTCGAATTCGACGCGTCGGGCAATGCGGAAGGATCGAGCCACTTGCTCGCCAGCGCCCGCGACTGGGCGCGCTTCGGCCAACTCTATCTCAACGATGGCGTTGCCGGTGGAAAGCGCATCCTCCCCGAAGGCTGGGCGAACTATACGGCGACGCCGACGCCGAACGGCTGGATCGGCCAGGGCGCCGGCTTCTGGACCAATCACGGCGACAGTTTTGGCGCTACCTACCGCACCGAGCGCGGCTGGCCGCGCGATGCGTTCTACGCGAAGGGCACGCTCGGACAATATGTGATCGTCGTGCCCTCCCAACGGCTGGTGATCGTCCGGCTCGGGCGCTCGCCGAACTGGCCGCCCGAAGCCGACGGCGTGTTCGAGCTCGTGCGCGACGTGGTCGCGGCAACCGACAGCAAGGGAAGGCTGGCAGGCGCGAATTGAACTGCGCGGCAAATCTCCTTCTCCCCTTGTGGGAGAAGGTGGCGCGCAGCGCCGGATGAGGGGTTCTCTCCGCGAATGCTAATGCGAGAGGTTCACTCGCGGAGAGAACCCCCCACCCGTCTCAATCGTGCTTCGCACGATTGATCCACCCTCTCCCACAAGGGGAGAGGGTACACCGCCGATGTTGAAGCTAGACGCGTAGCCCGGATGGAGCGAAGCGAAATCCGGGGACTGCCAACGGATGGTCTGATCCCGGATTGCGCTTCGCTCCATCCGGGCTACGTACTGAGGCTGGCAGCTACTGCCGCCCTAACTGCGTGGCTTTCTCGACGCGATCGAATCTCTCCAGCGACAGGATCGCATCGGCGAGCTGATCGGCGCGGCCGTTCAGCACGGGGCGGGCGAGCGTGAGGAATTTTTGCTGCATCGCCTGCGCGTCGGGAAACGTATCCGGCTCGCCGGAAGGATCGGCATAGAGCCGCTCATGCACGCCGTCCTCGGTGGTGATCGAGACGCGCGCGCCAAAAGGATGGGTGCGGCCGATCTCCAGTCGATCGTCCTGCACTACGTCGAACTTGTCGGCGAGCGCATTGACGGCGGCATCACCGAGCCGCTCGTAATCGTCCCAGCCGAAGCTGCCTTGGTCGAGCGCCAGCGCGCCGGTGAAGAACATCGAGAATTGGCCGCCGACGATCGAGGTCGGATGCCGCTTGGTGGCGGCATCGCCGGTCAGCGTGATGCCGTTGCGATGAAGACCGATCTCGACGCGCTTGATCTGATCCGGCGTCAGATTGTGTTCCCTGCGCATCGCGATCAGCGCATCCAGCGCCGCATGGGTGTAGCGGCAGCTCGGGTATGGCTTCACACCAATCTTGAGCGTCTCATAGGTCTTGCCGAGGCCTGCGACAGCCTTGTCTGGATGTGCATCGTCGCTGTAGCCCACGAGGAGCCCATGCTTGCCCTCGACCGACTCGGTCGAGCCGATAAAATTGTTGCGCGCCAGCGTCGCGGCAATCACGCCGTTCATCGCGGCGGCGCCGACCTGATAGCGCTTGTTCCAGGCGCCATTGACCAGAAACTGCAGCGAGCCCGCGGCCTGGCTGCCGGAAACGCCGAAGGCCGAGATGATCTGGTCCTTCGAGAGGCCGAACAACTTGCCCGCCGCGGCCGCAGCACCATAGGTTCCCGCCGTCGCGGTGGGATGAAAGCCGCGCGCATAATGCGAGGTCGGATCGAGCGCGTTGCCGAGCCGGCAGCACACTTCATAGCCGGCCACGATCGCGGTCAGTACGTCGCGCCCGGATGCGCCGACCATTTCGCCAACCGCAAACGCCGCCGGCACCACGGGCGCGCTCGGATGCAGCGAGGAGTCGGCATGCGTGTCGTCGAAATCAAGCGAATGGCCGAGCGCGCCGTTGAGCAGCGCGGCCACCGCGGGCGTCCAGGTCTTCGCATCGCCGAATACGGTGGCTTCGCCCTTGCCGTCCAGCGCCAGTGCTTCCAGCATCTTGAGCAGCGATGGCGTCGATTCCGCATCGCGCCGGGCCCGGATCGCGCTGCCGAGGAAATCCAGCGTCAGCACCTTGGCGCGCTCCAGCACCTCTGGCGGGATGTCGGCCAATTTCAGGTCGGCAACATAGGCTGCGAGCGTTGCGGTTTCGTGGGCCATCGTGTTTCCTCGTTTTGCCGGGCAGGGTAGGCGGGCTGATTTCGCCTTTCAAGCCGCCTCCCGTCGCGGGCATCAGCTATGCCTGGTGTCGTCTAGCACAGGCGCGGCGTGCAGATTCTGGAATGCGGCGCATGATGGCCTTCGCGAAACGCATGCTTCGCGGTCCAGGCTCGCCGTCGCCACGGTGGTGATGCCGGCCTCAGGGCGCAACTTGCCGCAGCAGGGCGGGCACGATCAGCCGATGAAACGGCAGGATGATTGCGAGATAGATCCGGCCGAGCCAGTTGTGCGTCTTGACCAGCGTCGTCGCGGTGACCTGCCTGACGGCGCCGGGAGGCGTTACGTCCACCACGACGCGAAAGTCGAGATGACGGTCGTTGAAGCCGGCGATCAGGCGATCCGGCGTTTCGCTGACGACGGGAAAGATTCCGACCATGTCGCGGGGGTCGCCCGGATCGTCACCCGACGTTCTCAGCCCGAGTGGCGCGACCAAAAAATTGCGCAGCGATAACAGCGCCTCGGCCCATCGGGGCTGACGCGCCATCATCCGCTCTGCTGCACGGCGGGCGTCGAGATCGCGGTCGCTGATTTCAATACAGAAGGCGTCGGCGAACTGAGCGCCGGCCAGCAGCGCACCGGCATCGACGGCAGGCGTGATTTCGCGGACGGTCATGGAGACGCCAGTCTGCTCGCCAGCAGCCGGAATCGCAAGACGAGCAGACTGGCGAAGACAACGGTACCGATCGACAATCCGATCCAGACTCCGCTGGCGCCAAGCGGTGTCCAGAACCCGAGTGCGCAGGCAAAAGTAAAGCCGATCAGCCAGTAGCTGAAGGTGGCAAATAGCAGCGGCACGCGCGTGTCATTCATTCCGCGCAGCGCACCGGCGGCGATGGTTTGGATACCGTCCGCGACAAAGAAAGTGGAGCCGATCAGCAGCAGCGTTGCCGTCAGCGTCGCCGTCGCGTCGACGGCTTCGCCGAGGAATATCTCGGCAATCAGGAACCGTCCAAGGATCACGGCGAGTGTCATCGTGGCCATGAACGCCGCGCCGAGGAGTATCGCCACGTAGCCTGCGCGCCTGACGGCGTTGCTGTCGCGGCGCCCGACCGCATGACCGACCCGGACGGTCGCTGCCATACTGATTCCGAACGGTACCATGAACAGGATGGCTGCGATTTGTAGTGCAATCTGGTGCGCTGCGAGTGCTGTGGTGCTGATCAGACCCATCAGCAGGCCGGCAGCGCCGAACAACCCGTATTCCAGCAGAAACGCCATTGAGATCGGCGCGCCGACGATCACGAGCTTCGCCATCAACGGCCAGTCGATACGCCAGATGTTGCCGAGCACGTGGTACTTTCGAAACGGCTGGCGCAGCGCGGTGAACCACAGCCCGGCGAGAAACGTGCCGAGATTGACCATGCTGGTAGCAAGGCCCGCACCGAACAGCCCGAGTTCAGGCAGGCCCCATTTCCCATAGAGCAGCAGATAGACCAGCAACGCATTCGCCGGGATCGCGGCCAGCGTGATCCACAGCACGGGCTCGGGCCGGTTCACCGCGCTCATGAAGCCGCGGATCGCGATAAACCACAGCGCCGGCAGGATGCCCCAGGCGAGGCCGAACAGGTATTGCTGCGCGGGCCCGGCGACGGTCGGCGCCTGGCCAAGTGCAATCAGGATCGCCTCACCGCGGAATGGCAGTGCCATCAGCGGCAGCGCGATCAACAGCGCCGCCCACAAGCCGACGCGCAGCGCGCGCCGTACCATGCGCGGATCGCGAGCACCGAAAGCCTGCGCCGCTAGCGGCGCGACGGCCGATACCAGGCCCATGCCGAAAGTGAAGGTGACGAAGAACACCGTGTGGGCGAGGGCTGCCGCAGCTACCGTTTCGCTGCCGAGCCGACCGATGAACGCCAGATCGGTCGTCATCATCGCGATCTGCCCGAGTTGGGTCAGCGCGATCGGCACCGAAAGCTTCAGCGTCTCGGTAAGCTCAATCGCGAGATGACGGCCGGGCACCGCAGCCGCGGCGGGCGGCGCAACGCTTGCGCGTTCGATTTTGTCGAGCGAGGTCATGGCAACAGACTAATACCGGCGAAGGACGAAAAAGTGACGCCGGCGTCCGCAGCCTAGTGGCCTTCGCGTGCCGGAACTCGGGTGATTCGCGCGCCCAGCGCATTGAGCCGCTCCTCGATGCGCTCATAGCCGCGCTCGATCTGGTCGGCGTTGTTGATCGTTGAGGTGCCTTCGGCCGCGACCGCCGCCAGCAGCATCGCCATGCCGGCGCGGATATCGGGCGAAGTCATGGGGGCGCCGCGCAGCCGGCTCGGGCCGGCCACGATCGCGCGATGCGGGTCGCACAGCACGATGCGGGCGCCCATCGAGATCAGCTTGTCGACGAAGAACATTCGCGACTCGAACATTTTTTCGAACATCAGGATCACGCCGTCGCATTGCGTGGCGGTCACGATCGCAATTGACATCAGGTCGGCCGGGAACGCCGGCCACGGCTGATCCTCGAGCTTCGGTACATGACCACCGAAATCGTCGTGGATCTTCATGGTCTGCCCTGAGGGCACCACGAGATCGTCGCCCTCGACGCCGCAGACGATGCCGAGCCGCTCAAATCCCATCCGGATGGAGCGCAGGTGCTCGACGCCGGCCTTGGCGATGCGCAGCGGCGAACGCGTCACCGCGGCGAGCCCAATCAGTGAGCCGACTTCGATATGATCGGGCTGGATCGAATAGCTTGCGCCGCCAAGCGTCGCCGGGCCGTGCACGATGATGGTGTTGGTGCCGATGCCCTCGATCTTGGCGCCGAGCGCGACCAGAAAATGCGCGAGGTCCTGCACGTGCGGCTCGGAGGCCGCGTTGCGCAAGTATGTGGTGCCATGGGCGGCAACTGCCGCGACGAGCGCGTTTTCGGTGGCGGTGACGCTCGGCTCGTCGAGAAAGACGTCGGCGCCCTTCAGGCTGGCGGCGCGGAATTCCAGCCGGTGGGTGGCCGTGACGGTGGCGCCCAACTGCTCGAAGGCGAGGAAATGCGTATCGAGACGACGGCGTCCGATGACGTCGCCGCCGGGCGGCGGCAGCGCTACCTCGCCGCAGCGGGCCAATAGCGGCCCCGCCAGCAGGATCGAAGCGCGGATCCGCGCGCAAAGTTCAGGATCGAGATCGGCGGCGCGGACCTCCTTGGCGTGGATCGCAAGCCGGTTGCGCGCCTGCCATTCGGCGGAAGCGCCGACCGAGCGGATCAGTTCGACCAGCGTCTCGGTGTCGCGGATGCGCGGCACGTTTTCCAGCGTGACCGGATGCTCGGTGAGCAGGGCGGCCGCGATGATCGGCAGCGCAGAATTCTTGTTGCCGGACGGCTCGATCGTGCCCGAAAGCCGGTGGCCGCCTTCAACGATGTACTGAATGGGAGGCACGGGCGCGTCCTGCCTCACACGTCGACATTGGCGCTGAGCGAGTTATCCTGGATGAACTCGCGGCGCGGCTCGACAACGTCACCCATCAGCTTGGTGAAGATGTCGTCGGCCTCGTCGACCTCCTTGATCTTCACTTGCAGCAGCGAACGCCCGTTGGTATCGAGCGTGGTGTGCCAGAGCTGATCGGGGTTCATCTCGCCGAGGCCTTTGTAGCGCTGCAACGCCACGCCTTTGCGGCCGGCGTCGGTTATCGCCTCGAACAGGCTGACCGGTCCATAGACGGCGGTTTCCGTATCCTTACGGCGCAACACCCCGGTCGGGTTCGGATAGGCCTCCTGAAGTCTCACGGCATAGTCGTCGAGCTTGCGGGCGTCGGCGGAGCCGAGCAGAGCGTCGTCGATGATGGCGACATCCTTGACGCCGCGGATGGTGCGCTCGAAGAAGAAGCCCTCGCCATCGGTGAAGCGGCCGGTCCAGCCGCGCTCGACCTCGTCGGCCAGCGCATCGAGACGCCTGGCTATGTAGTCGGCGGCGGCATTGGCGGTGGCGATGTCGCCGGTGATCCTCGGATTGAGCACGCCCGCGATCGCGGCCTGCTCGACCACCTTGCGGTTATAGCGGCTGTGCAAATTGTTCAGGATGCCGCGGATGACGCGCGCGTCCTCGACCAGCGACAGCAGGTCGCGGCCGCCGCGTTCCGAACCCGACGCCGGCTTGAACACGCAGTCATCGAGGCCGGTCGCAATCAGGTAATCTTCCAGCGCGCGCTCGTCTTTCAGGTACTGTTCGGACTTGCCGCGCGTCACCTTGTAGAGCGGTGGCTGTGCGATATAGAGATGGCCGCGGTCGATCAATTCGCGCATCTGCCGATAGAAGAAGGTCAAGAGCAGCGTGCGGATATGGGCGCCGTCGACATCGGCGTCCGTCATCACGATGATCTTGTGGTAGCGCAGCTTGTCGACGGAGAAGTCGTCACTGATGCCGGTGCCGAGCGCGGTGATCAGCGTGCCGATCTGTTCACTCGACAGCATCTTGTCGGTGCGGACGCGCTCGACGTTGAGGATCTTGCCGCGTAGCGGCAGCACCGCCTGGAATTCGCGGTTGCGGCCCTGCTTGGCGCTGCCGCCGGCCGAGTCGCCCTCGACGATGAACAGTTCGGACTTGGCCGGGTCCTTCTCCTGGCAGTCGGCGAGCTTGCCGGGTAGCGAGGAAACGCTGAGCGGGCTCTTGCGCGTCAGTTCGCGCGCCTTGCGGGCGGCTTCGCGCGCGGCCGCCGCCTGGATCACCTTGCCGACGATGACCTTGGCCTCAGCCGGGTGCTCCTCGAACCACGCCGCCAGCGCCTCGTTGATGACGTTCTCGACCACCGGGCGCACTTCCGAGGACACCAGCTTGTCCTTGGTCTGCGACGAAAATTTCGGGTCCGGCACCTTCACCGACAGCACGGCGGTGAGGCCTTCGCGGCAATCGTCGCCGGTGAGCGCGATCTTCTCCTTCTTCGCGTTAGCGTCGGCATAGCCGTTGACCTGGCGTGTCAGCGCGCCGCGGAAACCGGCGAGATGGGTGCCACCGTCACGCTGCGGGATGTTGTTGGTGAAGCACAGCACGTTCTCATGGTAGCTGTCGTTCCACCACAGCGCCGCCTCGACGCCGATGCCGTTGGATTCCGACCGCACCATGATCGGGGCGGGGACGATCGCCTTCTTGTTGCGGTCGAGATATTTGACGAACTCCTCGACGCCGCCGCTGTAATACATCTCCTCGCGCTTCTCGACCGCGTGTCGCATGTCGGAGAGGATGATGTGAACGCCGGAATTGAGGAACGCGAGTTCGCGCAGCCGGTGCTCCAGCGTCGCGAAATCATACTCGATGTTCTTGAAGGTCTCGCCCGAGGCGAGGAAGGTGACCTCGGTGCCGCGCTTGCCCTTGGCCTCGCCGATCACCTTCAAAGGCGCCAGCGAGTCGCCATGGGCGAACTCGACGAAATGCTCCTTGTCGTCGCGCCACACCCTGAGCTTCAGCGAGCTCGACAGCGCGTTGACGACGGAGACGCCGACGCCGTGCAGGCCGCCGGAAACCTTGTAGGAATTCTGGTCGAACTTACCGCCGGCGTGCAGCTGGGTCATGATGACCTCGGCGGCGGAAATGCCTTCGCCCTTGTGGATGTCGACGGGAATGCCGCGGCCGTCGTCGCGCACGGTCACGGAATTGTCCGCGTTCAGGATCACTTCGACGCGCGTGGCGTGGCCCGCGAGCGCCTCGTCGATCGCGTTGTCGACGACCTCGTAGACCATGTGGTGCAGGCCGGAACCATCATCGGTATCGCCGATATACATGCCCGGCCGCTTGCGCACGGCATCAAGGCCCTTCAGCACCCGGATCGATTCCGCACCATATTCGACGGGAATGGGATGCTCAGTTTCGGCAGGGGTCTGCCGGGCAGGTTCTGTCATGTGAAGCCTTCGAGGATGTCCCGAATCAGCTGCGCAATATGAGGCGCTGATTGATCTATTTGTGCCATGAAACAGGCACCGCGCCTAGCGCAATCTCTCTGTATGCAAGTTGTTGAATAAATGGCGGTTTTTTACTCTTTTTCAAGGTCTCCAAAGGCCGATTCTGGAGGCTCCGAAAAGCGCGATTCGGGGGCTGATTCTGCGCCCTCGAGCGCCGGATTTTTGAACGCCGCACGATGGGAAATGGCAGTCTGCTGCGGACCTGCTAGAGAAGGCGGTGCGGCAGCTTGTAGTCGTTGTCCGCCGTCCACAGCGATCCCGGGTTAGCCCTCCAATTGACCTCGCCTTCACCAAAATACCGGCCGGATGTCGACGGCCTCCGGGCCATCGCCGTGATGCTGGTCCTCAATTTCCATGCATTCCCGGACGCCATGCCGGGCGGCTTCATCGGTGTCGACGTGTTCTTCGTGATCTCGGGCTTTCTGATCACGGGGATCATCGCGCGCGAGCTGGAACTCGGTCGCTTCAGCCTGATCGAATTCTACAACCGGCGGATTCGGCGCATCTTCCCAGCACTGATCGTGGTGCTCTCTGCGACATTGGTGTTGGGCTGGTTCTGGATGCTGCCGTCAGCCTTCGCGCAACTCGGCGGCGACAGTTTCGCCAGCGCGGCGTTCTTGGCCAATATCGCGTTGTTGCTGCAGTCTGGCTATTTCGACGCCGAATCCGCCAAGAAGCCGCTGTTGCATCTGTGGTCGCTCGGCATCGAGGAGCAGTTTTATCTGTTCTGGCCGCTGCTGCTGATGTTCGCAGCCCGGCTGCGAATGAGCGTCATGGCGGTGGCCGTGGTGCTCGGCATCGGGTCTTTCCTGCTCAATGTCGCGTTGATCGGCTCGAATCCCGTTGCGACCTTCTATCTGCCGTTTACCCGCGCCTTCGAATTGCTCACCGGAGCGGCGCTGGCATACGGCTGGAACAGGGTTGGCCACAGCGTCAAAGCGAGCGATCGGCGCGCCTGGATCGGCGTGGCACTGATCGGTGTAGCTGCCGTGATGCTCGACAGCCATCGCGCCTTTCCGGGGTGGTGGGCGGTATTGCCGGTCGCAGGCACCGCCCTTCTGCTGTCATCGCCCGCGGCCTGGGTAAACCGGGCCATACTCGCAAGCCCGCCTTTGGTGTGGATCGGGCTGATCAGCTATCCGCTCTATCTCTGGCACTGGCCGCTACTGGTGCTCGGCGGGATCATCAAATTCGCTCCGCTGACCTTGCCGGAACGCGAACTGATATTGCTCGCGAGCGCGCTGCTGGCCTGGGCGACCTACCGGTTTGTCGAGATGCCGATCCGGTTCGGCCTGCCGAGCCGGCGCAAAATGTTCGGGCTTGGGGCGGGCATGGCGATGATCGTGGTCGCCGGTATCGCCGTCATCTGGGGACGCGGCTTCGATTTCCGGCTGCCGCCGGAAATCCGCGCGATGGCCAACGTGCAGACGGAGAGTTTCAAATGGCGGTTTCACGAGTGCCTGCTCGATCTCAGCCGTGAAACGACATTTGCCGATACCTGCATCGAACGCGATCGGCGTCCGCTGGTTCTGATATGGGGCGATTCGACCGCCGGCGCGCTGTTGCCGGGCCTGCGCAAAGCGCAGGAGGAGCGAGGCTTCGGCATCGCGCAGCTCACCTCGAGCTCCTGCATTCCGGCGCTGAACGCAGATATTGCGAGCACGCCCAACTGCCGTGCGATGAATGACAAGGTCTTGTCGCTGGTTCGGCAGATCAGGCCCGACATCGTGTTGCTGCACGGAACCTGGGAGAAACATCTCGACAACGTGACCGAGACGGTGGCCGCGCTGAAGAGGGAGACGAACGCCCGTGTCGTTGTTCTCGGCGGCGTGCCGATGTGGCGGCGCGGGCTTCCGTCCGAGGTGCTCCGATATTTCATGCTTCATCGCACGCTGATCCCGCAGCGTTCGCCCAATGGCATCCCGCCCAGCGCCTACGATGCCATCATGCGCGCCCGGCTCGAGCCGCTCGGTGCGGAATTCATCTCGGCGTCGGACGTCCTTTGCAACGCGCAGGGATGCCTGACGCGCATTGGCGATGCGGCAGGCGATCTCGCCGCGAGCGATCAGGTGCACCTGACCGAGAGGGCATCGATATTCGTGATCGAAGCGATCATCGACCGCCTGCTCGGCAGCGAGACATCTGCGAGCAAGCCATGATAGCGCGCTCAGTACATCTGCAGCGGCAGCACGTCGCCGCCGGGCCCGATCATCACGCCCCAGGTGTCGCCGGCGCCGATCTCGATCGAGTTATTGCGCGCTGGCCCGCCCGCAACTTTCAGCGCATACTGGTATTTGCCCGGCGGCAGATCGATCATCGGCGGCCTTGCCGATTGCGGTCCGCCGGCGGCGATCCTGATCGTCTGTTTGTTGATCGAAACCGTGGCGTCGCGCTTGCCGATATTGCCGAACATCAGTTTCCGATATTGCCGAACATCAGTTTTGATTGGCCCGGCTTCGGCACGACGTCGGCCTTGGCGGCTGCCGCCGGATATTTTTGCGCGAGATTGACCGTGATCTCGCCGTTCCTGCGGCCGAGCTTGAGGGTGGCCGGACCATCGGCAGAGGTGAACGCCAGTTGCGCCTGGTCCGGCTTCACAATGGCACCTTCGGTCTCCTGCCAGCCGCGCTTGCCGAGTTCGCTGCGGTAGAAGGCGAGCACCGTGTTGAGTTCGGCTGGGATACTGGCCTCCAACTCCCTGCGGAACGGGGCATCGCTGCCGGGCATTTTGCCGGTACCCATCGAAGTCATGGTGCGCTGCTTCGGTAGCGGCAAGGCGGAATCAGGATCGGGATCGAGCGTTTCTGCCATGGCCTTGCCGGACGAACCGCCGGGCGTCTTCGCGGTTTCGGATGCAGCGTTCGCCGTCACGAGCGCCGATCCATTGGCGCTGACGCGGACCTTGGGGCCCATCTGCATGGCAGTGAACGACAGGGTCTTGCGGCCTTTGGAAAATTCCATCAGCGCCATATTGGGTTGGTTGATGACCGAGGGCTTCTCCTTCCAGCCCTGCGGCTGCAGGGAGCTGCGATAAAAGGCTGCGACCGCCCTCACGCTGGAAGCGGAACTGAATTCGAGCCTGCCGTCCGCGCCGTCGAATTTCACATTCTCCGCATTCTCCGGCAAGGGCACCGGGCTCGCGCCGTCGCCACGCGCGCGGAGCGGCGCATCCGACAGATTGGCGGCTTGCGCGACCCGCACCGCCCCATCGGCGGCGATCACCTGCTTCGCCATAGCAGCGGCGTCCTTCATGAACTTCTCGTCCGCCTCCTTCTTCGCCCTAGCGCGTGCGGCCAGCGCCGCTTCGCTCATCTGCGTGACGAGACTGACGACCGTCAGGTCGTACTTTCGCCCGAGCGTCAGTGTTGCGGTCTGTTCGGCGGAGGAGAAATTCAGCGTGACGCTATCGGGCGTGACGACTGCACCCTTCGCCTCTTCGGTCCAGTTGCGGCTTGCGAGTTCGCGGCGATAGAAGGCAAGCGTTGCGGGAAGCTCGGCGATGACCGCTACTTCGAGCTGGCGGCGGACGGAATCGGAGCCGCCTACACTCTTCGCGGTCTTGGTCGGCTTCGGCTTGGGCAGGCCCGCCATTTCGGAATCGGCCTCGAGAGTCTGCGGCAAGGCGAATGGCGCAACCCGGATTTCCACCCCGGTCCGGCCGTCGTTCCGCCGCTGCAGCGTCAGCATGATCGGCCGTTGCCGATAGAAACCGTCGCCGTCGTCATGGGTGTAGTAGGCGCGGATGCCGTTCTCGATGGTCTCGCTGAACTCCGCGTTCGGCCATCGCGCCGCGGCATCGGCGGCGGTGAGCTGTTTCCAGCCGATCGCAGCCATCTCCTTGCGGAAGAAATCGAGCGTCGCGTCCAGGGCGGCAGGCACGATGCAGCCGAGATAGGGCCGGTGCTGGTCAAACACGATGCCGGTCGCCTCGGGCGGGAATGGTACGTTCGAGGTGATCCGGTCGGAGTTGTAGTACACGACGGATTGATCGGGACGGCCGAGGCCCTGAGTGAAACGTACGCTCAGCCCTTGCTGGGCTTTCTTGAACGTAAGGATGGAGCTCTTCTCGTCCAGCGGCCGCAAAAATTGCACCCAGCCGTCGGCGGTGAGCAGTTTTTTGGTGGCTTCAGCCGTGATCGCGACGGCGGTGCCAACGCCGTAGCTCAGGCTATGGGACTGGGTGCGAGAGGTATCTTCGATGGCGCCTTCCAGCCGCGGCAGCGTGCGGACGTCGACGATGCCGCCGTCGGCCCTGGCTGCTAGCGGCATTGCGGCGGCGACCGCGAAGATCAGCGGCAACAGGTGTTTTCGGGCCGGGATGATCCCGCGCTTGGTGTTGGGCATTTTCATCCCCGGTATTGATTGGCCGTTCTAGGCCGCGCGGCCACGAGGGCTGCGCCGTGGTAACGCCGCTTCCGAAAGCTAGTCGTTGCGATGCAGGATTTGGTTCAAGCAAGGCCGGTTCGCAGGCCTCAGGCCCGGCGGCTCACCTGGCCAGACTCGACGTCAAAAATCTCGCCGCCAGCGCCTATATCGACGAAAGCCGCAGGATCGGCGCCGGTCATCCAGACCTGCGCGCCGAGCTTTGCGAGTTCATCGAACAGCGCCTTGCGCCTGACGGGATCAAGATGGGCGACAACTTCGTCGAGCAGCAATAGCGGCACGATCCCGGTCATCTCGGCAACCAGCGTGGCATGGGCCAGCACCAGCCCGATCAGCAGCGCCTTCTGCTCGCCGGTGGATGCGTCGCGGGCCGGCATGTTTTTTGGTGCGTAGATCACCTGCAAATCCGTGAGATGGGGGCCGTCCAGCGTGCGGCCGGCCGCGGCGTCGCGGGCGCGGCTGGCGCGCAGGATCTCGCGGTAGCGATCCTCCACGGCGGTGGCGGATTCATTGACCAGCGCATTCTCCATCCAGCCGTCGAGCATGATCTGCGCGGACGGAAAGGCCGAAGCCGCGCCACGTTCACGCAGCATCGCCGCCAGTCTCGTCACCGTCTGGCCGCGCGTTGCGGCAACCGCAACTGCCAATTCGGCAGTTTCGCGCTCGATCGCGTCACACCAATGGTCGTCATAATTGCGCACTTCGAGCAGACGGTTGCGCGAACGCAGCGAGCGATCCAGCGCGGAAACGCGGCTGGAATGCTCGCTGTCGATCGCCAGCACCAGGCGGTCGAAGAAGCGCCGCCGCTCGGAAGCTGCGCCAAGGAACAGGCCGTCCATCGCCGGCGTCAGCCACACCATGCGCAAATGATCGCCGAACGCGGTTGCCGAGCTCACCGGTTCGCGGTCGATCCGGCACCGTCGGGTGGTGGAGGCGCCCTCCGCGGCCGGCGCATCGATGCCGGTGCCAAGCGTGGCAAGCCCCAGCGCGCCCTCGACCTCGGCCGACACCGCCCAGGAGCCGTCGCCCTGATTGTCGGCAACATCCTCCAGCGTCGCGCGCCGCAAGCCGCGTCCCGGCGAGAGAAACGAGATCGCCTCCAAGCAATTGGTCTTGCCGGCGCCGTTCGGCCCCACCAGCACCACCATATCGCCGCGCACCTGCACGCTCGCCGCGCGGTAGTTGCGGAAGTGCGTCAGCGAAAGGCGATGGATGCGGGAAGGGGTCATGGCGAATAAATCGTCGGCCTTTCTTCCCCTCTCCCCTTGTGGGAGAGGGTGGCGCCTCACGAAGTGAGGCGACGGGTGAGGGGTTCTTACCGCTCGGCGAGTTTTACGAAAATGTCCTCCAGCACGGCAGAGGGTTGTTGCAGCACGTCATTGTTCCAGTACCGCGCAATTCGAAATCCTTCGGCGATCATCACCGCTTCCCTCGCTTCGTCGCGTGTCGATGATGCGTGCTGACCTCCATCGATTTCAATGATCAGCCGCTTCTCGAAGCAGACAAAATCGAGAATAAAATTTCGAAACGGAACTTGCCGTCGACATTTGAAACGCGCGAGGCGTCGGTCGCGAAGCAGTCGCCACATCGCCAATTCCGCATCGGTGGGCTCGTGACGCATCTTCTTCGAAGCTGCGGATGCGCTTGGCAACCGGCCTATGATTTGGTGTATGCGGCGCGAACCCCTCACCCGTCGCCGAACTTCGTTCGGCGCCACCCTCTCCCACAAGGGGAGAGGGGAGGTCCGCGTTCGTTTTGGACGAAGCAGTCACACCCGCATCGGCATCAGCACGTAGAGCGCGCCCTTGTTGTCCTTGTCCTGCACCAGGGTCGGCGAGCCGGGGTCGGCGAGGCGGAGCACGGCGACTTCGCCTTCGATCTGGGCGGCGATATCGAGCAGGTAGCGCGAGTTGAAGCCGATATCGAGCGCGTCGGAGGCGTATTCGACTTCGAGCTCTTCAGTGGCGCTGCCGGAATCCGGATTGGTCACCGACAGAACGAGCTTCCCGGCGGACAACGCCAGCTTTACGGCACGACCGCGCTCGCTGGAAATGGTCGAGACGCGGTCTACTGCCGCCTCGAAATCCTTCTTGTCGACGATCAGTTCCTTGTCGTTGTTCTGCGGAATGACGCGGCCATAATCCGGGAAGGTTCCATCGATCAGCTTTGACGTCAGCACGACATTGCCGAGGATGAAGCGGATCTTGCCCTGCGACAGTTCGATTTTGACTTCGGCTTCATTGTCCTCGATCAGCCGCAGCACCTCGCCCACTGTCTTGCGCGGCACGATCACGCCGGGCATGCCGGTGGCGCCGGAGGGCAGCGCCAGATCGATCTGCGCCAGGCGATGACCGTCGGTCGCCACCCCGCGCAAGGTCGTGGCCTTGGCGCTGCCGGCCGTGTGCAGGTAGATGCCGTTGAGGTAATAGCGGGTCTCTTCGGTCGAGATCGCAAACTGCGTACGGTCGATCAGGCGCTTGACGTCGGCAGCCGCAAGCGAGAACGAGTGCGTCATGTCGCCGGCGGCAAGATCGGGGAAGTCGCTTTCAGGCAGGGTCTGCAGCATGAAGCGCGAGCGGCCGGCGCGGATAGCCATCACCGAGCGGTCGCCGTCGGCTTCCAGCACGATCTGCGCACCGTCGGGCAGTTTGCGGACGATGTCATAGAACATATGCGCCGGCACGGTGGTGGAGCCGGCGGTTCCGGTCTCCGCCGCCAGCGTTTCGGTCACCTCGAGATCGAGGTCGGTCGCCTTCAGCGACAGCCTGGCGTTTTCGGCGCGGACCAGCACATTGCCGAGGATCGGGATGGTGTTGCGGCGCTCGACCACGCGATGGACGTGACCCAGCGATTTCAGCAGTTGCGCGCGTTCGACGGTGACCTTCATTGCAATATCCGCCAGAGATGGAAAAGCCGGGCGGCCCGTCAAGGCAGCGCCGCGGCGTTGGAAACCCGAAAAGCCGGATCAGGATCGGATTTGATCAAACCCCCGGGGGGACCGCAAGGTGGCGCGGATGGGGCGCCGGTGCAAGGGAGGCAGGCCGCCGTTCCCCACTTTTGCGGCGAAAAATGGCGGCAGAAAAAAATTCTCCCGCCCTGGGATCAGGGCGGGAGAGGCTGGGGAGGAGCCAAATCCTGTTCCTGCCGCCGCTATTCCTGTAATTGCCGCTTCAGAGACTCGACCTCTTCGGACAGCGCGATATCCCGGGCCACCAGTGCCTCGATCTTGCGCACGGCGTGCAGCACCGTGGTGTGGTCGCGTCCGCCGAACCGGCGGCCGATCTCGGGCAGCGAGCGCAGTGTCAGCGTCTTTGCCAGGTACATCGCGACCTGGCGCGGACGAACCACGTTCGCGGTCCGCCGCGACGACAAGAGATCCGAACGGCTGACATTGTATTGCCGGGCGACAACCCGCTGGATGTCCTCGATCTTGATCCGCTTCGGTTCCTGCGGACGGATCAGGTCGCGCACTTCGCGCTCAGCCATTTCCAGCGTCACCGGCTGGGCGTTGAGCTTGGAATGGGCGAGCAGGCGATTGATGGCGCCTTCGAGGTCGCGGCCATTATGGGTGATAGTGCGCGCCAGATAATCCAGCACGGCCTCCGGCACATTGAAGCTCGCATGATGCGCGCGCGCAGCCGCCACCCGCGATTTCAGGATGCCGAGCCGCAGCTCTTCGCCAAGCGAGCCCATCTCGACAACAAGGCCGCCAGCCAGCCGTGAGCGCACGCGATCGTCGAGGCTCTCGAGATCGGACGGCGGGCGATCGGCGGCGATCACCACCTGACGTCCGGCATCGATCAGCGCGTTCAGCGTGTGGCAGAACTCGGCCTGGGTCGACTTGCCCTGCAGGAACTGCAGGTCGTCGATCACGAGCACGTCGATGCCGCGCAGCGCCTCCTTGAACGCCAGCGCCGTCTGCGTCTTCAGCGCAGCGACAAAGCCGTACATGAATTTTTCAGCGGTGAGATAGAGCACCTTGCGCTCGTTCCCCGAATTGCCGGCCCATGTCACGGCCTGCAGCAAATGGGTTTTGCCGAGGCCAACGCCGGCGTGAATGTAGAGCGGGTTGAACATCACAGGATCGCCGCGGCGGCCTTCTGCAACCTGGCGCGCCGCCGCATGGGCGAGGGTATTCGAGCGACCGATTACAAAACTTGCAAAGGTCAGGCGCGGGTCGAGCGGCGAGCCGCCGAGCGCATCATGGCTGGCGGACACCGGCGCAGTGGCGGTCGCGCGCAATTCGGGCGCGGGTCGGCCATTGGCGTGCTCGATACGGCGTTGATCGGTAGGCGCCGTCGGTTCCTTGGCGGGCGCGGCGGATCGCATCGCCGTGCGCACGGTGAGGTCGATCCGGTGTACTTCCGGCATCTCGGCCTGCCAGCAGGTCAGGACACGGTCGGCGTAATGCGCCTGGATCCAGCTCTTGAGGAACCGGGTCGGCACCGACAGGTGGACGCTTTCGTCCTGCACGGCTTCGAGGTCCATGCGCGCAAACCAGCTCGTATAGACGTCCTCGCCAACGCTCGTCCGCAACCGCCCCTTCACGCGCGACCAGCGATCCTGTTCCGTATTTGTCATTGCCTGAGAACTTTTCTGAATGAGTAATGGTGTCTTGTGAAATCGGCTGGCGGTACCCTTGCAGGTTTCCTGCCAGACATGACCTCGGCGCGGTGCTTCAACCACCAGACACAGATCTAACGTTCGGCGGAATCGCCGTTGCTCAGATCAAACGCTGGATGGAGTGAGAGAGGCTACCGCGAGGTCAGCGCGTACTCGATGCTCTCAGCGGAGTTCGTGTGGGAGGACGGCCAAAAACGTTGTTCAGGGATTCCGAAGCGGTCGCGATGGAAATGAGCGTGCCGAATGTCGCGTTGATTTCGTAAAGCATAGTACCTCCCCCTCTCGCCGCGAAAGCGCGCGGCGAGTAACCACATCACCAGTGTTTCAAAGCCAGTCTGCCGCTACCGAACATCCGCTTGTTCGCCGCTGCGTCCGCCGCGTACCTCAGTCTGTCGTCTTCAACACGTTCACAAGCTCCGCGTTCCCAATCGCTGCATCGTCGGCAAGCATCTTATTCCCCTTGTCTGGAGCGCGCTTGAACGTGAGCGCCCCCTGCGGAAATTTAGACACAGAACAACCGTCCTCATATTGCTATGAGTTACCAACTCAGCTTCGCTTGGAAAGCGTCGCTAACGCGCACACCGCCGCCGATTTGCACGTCCGTTCTTGGGTCTCATACCGCGCTGGTCAGGAGAGCCTAGAGCGTCGCGAACGAGTAACAAATACACCAAGCGCGATTTCTGACAATCCGTGATTCGACGATGTCGCGTGACTCTTCGGCGGTGTTGCAACACTGCAAATGCGACACTCCACACCAAGTTTTTGAATCAGCGCAGAGAATCCCGCGGCGCGAACGAGCGTGACAATTTTCGCGGCACGCGCAAAATTTTTTAAGAAACCGTTACAATCTTGGTTACCGGGACCAATTTTCAAAACGCTTGTCCTCGCTATGTGGATAAGTGATTAGCGAGACGAGGCTTTTCGGAATTGTTTTTGCAGGGTAACTCGCGCGAGCGGTGCGAGCGATCCGGCGGCGCGGGCGGAGGAGGCGGGTGTTGTCTGATCAGGTCAGCCGCTGCGGTCGCATTTCTCGCAAATGCGCATGGCAACGCCGGTGCAATAAGTTGCACCTCGTAAGACTACGGGTGCCCGAAATATGACATGCAAGCGGGCGCTCAGCAACGAGACAATTGAATTGTCACAGTCGATCCGGCGCGCGGGTTTTGGTGTGTGCCCGAAATCCAACAGGATGCACGTCCGTGACAGCAGTGAATTTCGGGCTCGTGCTCATGCGCCGGCATGGCAGAAAAACGAAAAGCCCGGCGGGGCCGGGCTTTTGACGAATATCTATTTCTGTCAGTTCACTTCGCGAGCTTGGCGATCGCGTGGGTCAGACGCGACACCTTCCGGCTCGCATTGTTCTTGTGAATGATATTGCGCTGCGCCGCTTGCATCAGTTCCGGCTCCGCGCGCTTCATCGCTTCCAACGCCGCATTGCGGTCGCCGCTCTTGATCGCTTCCTCGACGGTGCGGACGGCGCCGCGCATCTGGGTGCGACGCGACTTGTTGACAATGGTGCGGCGGGCAATCTTGCGGGTCGCCTTTTTGGCGGAAGTGGTATTTGCCATGTTCTCAACTATCCTTCGGCTGTCATCGCTCGGGTGGTCGGCCCTTGAGCGCGCCGGCCGTTCAAATTGCGTGATCGACGCTGGTTGTGTTTTCCAGGGTGTTCTGACGTAAGCCGTTCTTGAGGGTGCCATGGACGGAAGCCAAAATGCTCCCGCAACCGGCGCTGCTCAAAGAACAGCGGCGGCGGGATTGCGCCCGCCGCCATTGGGGGTCTTATAGAGGGCGCATCCTGCACCGTCAACGCTTTCCGGCCTCCCTGAAAGGTTGAAATAGCGGCGGAAAAGGGCGCGTAAGGTGCTGATGAGGTTGAATTTCCAGGGTGCCCCCGGTATTGGCTGACGGCCTTTTGGGGGCGACAGATATAAGGTGACGCATGATCCGCGGTTTTTTCCGGCTTATCGGCCTGCTCCTTCTGGCCGGCGGATTCATATTCATGGTCTATGACGGGGCCCGTTTCGTTGCCGACCAGACCCTGCGGTTTACCAGGTTCGGCCAGTTCTGGAACGACGTCCATCAGTCCAGCCAGCTTGCGTTCCGGACCTGGATCGAGGGTAACGCACCCTGGCTATGGAACAGCGTCATGAAGGTCCTGTTGGACCAGCCGGTCTTTGCCGTGCTGGGCGTGGTCGGTATTCTGCTCATGATCCTGTTCCGGCCGCGCAAGCCGCTGATCGGCTATTCGCGGGACTGACATGGTCGGTGCCGCCCCGGGGCGCCCACCGTAACAGGGCTGCGGCAACAGGCGTAAAGACATATATAGAAGTCCAACCGGCCGATGCCGTCGTCGCATCCGCCGATGCCCCGCCTGGAGGTACTCCATGTTGTTCATGCGCAAGACCACCGCGTTGCCGAGCGCAGCCGAAGCGCTGCCGGGCCGTGCCACCCCGATCCCGACCGCAACCACGCATTTCGTCAACGGCCGCAAGCTTCAGCCGCCCTATCCCGCCGGCCTCGAACAGGCGGTTTTTGGATTAGGCTGCTTCTGGGGCGCAGAGCGCAAGTTTTGGGAGCTCGGCGACGGCATCTATGCCACCGCCGTCGGTTATGCTGGCGGGCATACGCCCAATCCGACCTATGAAGAGGTTTGTTCGGGCCGGACCGGTCATACCGAAGTGGTGCTGGTCGTGTTCGATCCGAAGAAGATCACCTACGAGCAGCTCCTGAAGACGTTCTGGGAAAACCACAACCCGACGCAGGGCATGCGCCAGGGCAACGATGTCGGCACCCAGTATCGCTCGGCGATCTACACGTTTGGCGATGCGCAGCGCCAAGCCGCCGACGCGTCGAAGGCTACGTACCAGAAGGCGCTGGCGGCGAAGGGCCTTGGCGCCATCACCACCGAGATCGCGCCGGCGGGCGAATTCTATTTCGCCGAGGACTATCATCAGCAATATCTCGCCAAGAACCCGGCGGGCTATTGCGGATTGGGCGGCACCGGCGTGTCCTGCCCGATCGGTGTCGGCGTGAGTGCTTGATTCTTGCTTCTCTCAACCTTTCCCCGTGAAGAACGGGGAGAGGTTGCTTTGAGCGACGTCGTCGCACTCCACCTTCCAAAAAACCGTTTATTAACCATACCCGGTGCAAGACTAGAGCTGTCTCGCTTTGAGGGATGGCTCTGGTGCGGGTTGTGCGCGCGTTTCGAATACCGATCACTGCGATCATCACCGCGCTGGCGCTGTCGGGCTGCATGCGCACGACCGGGCCGGTTGCGGTCGCGCCGCAAGGTGATCTCGACCAGATGGCCTATGGCCAGCCCGACAGTCCGCCGCCGCGGACGGTCGCGGTCGACTCCGGTGGCGGCGCCATTGGCGCGCTTCGCGCCGCCTTTGCCGCGGCGCCACGCACGGCACCGGCACCCGCCGTCGTTGCCGCGCCTGTCGTTTATGCCGAACCCGCGCCCGTGCGATACGACGCGGCCTATCATCTCGATGCCGGCGACAAGCTGCGCGTCGTCGTCTATGGCCAGGAGGGCCTGACCAACACCTACGCAATCGACGCCGGCGGCGCGATCACGATGCCGCTGATCGGCTCGGTGCGGGCGCGCGGCCGCACCACGGCGGGGCTGGCAGCGGAGATTTCAGCGAAACTGCGCGCCGGCTTTATCAGAGAACCATCGGTCGCCGTCGAGATCGAAGCCTATCGGCCGTTCTTCATCCTCGGCGAGGTCGCAGCACCCGGGCAATATCCGTACGTCCCCAACATGACGGTCGAGAGCGCGGTGGCCATCGCCGGCGGCTTTTCGCCGCGCGCCCGCCGCGACAGCGTGACCGTCACCCACACCGATGCGTCCGGCACGTCACGCTTCGTCGTTCCGCCCGGCAGCCCGATCAGCCCCGGCGACACCGTGCTCGTCAGCGAGCGCTGGTTCTAGGAAGCCTTTTCATCGACTGTTATCTCGACTGCGGTTCTTTCCTGAGCATTTGCGTCAGGCAAATGCCTCGCATTTGACCAAGAATATCCACCATTCGTTTCGCGTTAGCGCGAACGCTGCGTCCTACATCATGTTGCGGAAGCAAATTTAGCAAATCGCTAACTTGCAGTGGCAGACCTGCGGTTTCGCACGTGCCTGGCGTGCTGTTGGAGCCCCGCAGCAGCCTCGGACCGGCGCGGTGCGATGAATTGGCGCTATGCGCTGAATGCGTTCGAAACCATGTTCCATCTTGCGCTGCAGCGATGTAGAAAGCCGTCGTTCAAATCTAGGCGCGCCGGTTTGTCGGTAGAGTGCCTGCAATCCGGAGTGTGACCATGAACTATCATTTGCCGGTCCGCGTGGTGCGTGCGGCAACGGCTTTAGTGTTGCTCGCTTCCATCGCCGTGACCGCGTTGTGCGCCTCTTCGCATCAAGCATCGGCGGCCGATCCTTATCCGAGCCGCCGCATCACCTTCGTGGTGCCCTATCCCGCGGGCGGCGCCACCGACGTCTTGGCTCGCTTGCTTGCCAACAAATTGCAGGAGTCGTGGAAACAGACCGTCCTCGTGGAGAACAAGTCGGGCGGCGGTGGCGTGGTCGGCAACGACTACGTGGCCAAGGCGCAGCCCGATGGCTACACCGTGCTGATCGGCATTACGCAGATCATTCAGGCGCCGAGCCTCGTTACGAAGCTGCCCTACGATGTCTTCAAGGATCTCGCGCCTGTCACCCAGCTCGCTTTGTCGACCATCGTTCTGGTGGTCCCAGAGCAGCAGCCGATCAAGTCCGTCAAGGAGCTGATCGATTATGCCAAGGCGAACCCCGGCAAGCCTTACGGCACCTTCGGCAACGCCACGACGTCCCACCTCTACGGGGAATTGCTCAAGAAGACCGCCAATATCGACATGACCCATGTCCCCTATCGCGGCTCGGCTCCTCTCACGAACGATTTGCTCGCTAACACGGTTACCTCGGCGTTCCAGGACCTGACCACGGCGAGCGCGCAAATCAAGGCGGGCAAGCTCAGGGCGCTGGCGGTTGGCGGTGAGAAGCGCAGGAAAGCGTTGCCCGACGTGCCGACGATGGCCGAACTCGGTTACCCCGGGTTTGAGATCGAAGGCTGGCTCGGCGTGTTCGTACCCGCCGCAACGCCCAAGGAGATCGTGAAGAAGCTTTCGGATGAACTCGCCCGCATCATCGCCTCGCCCGAGGGCGTCGCCGGGATCGAGACGCTCAGCCTCGTGCCGGTGGGCGGATCGGCGGAAGCGTTCGAGAAGGTCCTGCGCCGCGACTATGAGAAATGGGCCGATGTCGTGAAGGCAACCGGCGTCAAGGGCGAGTGAGATCCCTGCTTCGTCGTTCCGGGTTCGCGCTATCGCGCGCCCCGGAATGACGACAGATCGTCACTTCAAATACTTCGCGAAAAACGCCAGACTGCGCGGCCAGGCGATGTCGGCGCTGGCCTTGTCGTAGCTGGCGCGTTCGTCGCAGTGAAAGCCGTGCTGCGCGCCGGGATAGAGATGGATTTCGACCTCCGGCCGCTTGGCCTTGATGGTCTCGACGTCGGTTAGCGGAATGCCCGCGTCCTTTTCGCCGAAATGCAATTGCGTCGGCACTTGCGGCTTGTCGTCGGCAAAGCGGACAATGGCGCCGCCGTAATAGCCGACCGCGGCAGACAAGCCCGACAGCTTGGTCGCTGCCGCATAGGCGATGCTGCCGCCGAGGCAGAAGCCGATGATGCCGACCGGGCCGACATCCTTCACGGCGTCAATCGCGGCCTGGGTATCGCGCAGCATCGCGGCCCAATCCGGATTGGCGACGAATTTTCGCGCGTTCGCTACCTCATCCGGCGAATAGCCGCTGGTGAAATTCGGCTCGATGCGATCGAAGATCGACGGCGCAATCGCGACATAGCCTTCGCCCGCCAATCGGTCGCACACCGAGCGGATGTGGTGGTTGACGCCAAAAATCTCCTGGATCACCACGATCGCCGCTTTCGGCGCACCAGCGGGATCGGCGCGATAGCCGCCCAGTTTGAAACCGTCCGAAGCCGTCAGTTCGATATCCTGTCCCACGGGTCATCCATTTGCGTTTGAGTTGCACGAAATCTTGCGAGAAGGTCCATCCAACAGGCGCTACTGCCACATCCAGTTGTGACCCCAGTCGCCCTTCCAGCCGGCCAGCCTGCCCTTGCGAAATTGCAGATAGAGCCGGTCCTTTTTGTAGAACAGCCCGCTGCCGCCGACGTTGCGGAACGCGAGAAAGATTTCATCGCCCGGACGGCCCCTGATGTGATTGAACGGGACGCCGAGCGCGCGGGCGGCTTCATCGGCCTGCATGCCGAACGCCAGCGGGACGTTGTTCGACAGCGTATCGGTGAACGGTGGCGGGTAGGGGCCGCCGATCGGCGGCAAGTGCTGCGCGGCAGCTTGCGTGAAACTGCTTGCGATAAGAGCGAGGGCCACCGTGGCTGTCTTCATGAAGCGGCCTCCTGTGGTGCCTTGGCATCAAGGCTGTCGAGGAACGGCAGCACCGCGTCGATGAAAGCCTGCGGCTGGTCGATGTTCACGGCGTGGCCGGCAGCCGGGATCACCACCTTCTGCGCGCCGGGAATCTTGGCTGCCATGTAGTCGGAGGCGGCGAGGAACGGGGTGTCGTCGGCGCCGACCACGATCAGCGACGGCACCTTGATATCGGGCAAGGATTCAATCACGCGGGCATCGCGCTGGGTCAGCATGCCGCGCGCGGCGCGCGCCAGTCCCGACGCATCGCGATGGGTGACGCTGGAGCGTTCCCGGCCGGCCGATTTCAAAACCTCCAGGCCCTCGCGCTCGAAGCGGTCGCCGGTATCGTGCGCGCGCTTGTTCCAGACCTCGCGGGCATCGTCCTTCTTAAAGCCCGGGCCGGTGTCGATGATCAGCAGCGCGCGGACGCGACTTGGATGGGCGCGGTAGAACGCCAGCGACATGTAGCCGCCCAGCGAGAGCCCGCCGACGATTGCCTTCTCGGTGGCAACGGCGTCAAGCAGCGCCGCCATGTCGGCAACCGTCAGCGCTTCGCTATAGGCTGCGGGATCACCGGGATAATCGGATTGGCCGTGGCCGCGCATGTCCCACAATACGAGCTTGTGATGCTTCGACAAAGCCGCGATCTGGCCCTGCCACATCCCGCTGGTCGACGAATAGCCGTGGGTCAAGAGCAACGGTGGGCCGGAGCCGTGAACCTCGTAATAAATGCGGACGCCGTCGCGATCGATTGTCGGCATTGCGGTTCCTTGGGGTTCCCATGCAATTGTCGGCCTCATCCTAGCGCGATCTGATCGCGATTGGGAAATGCGGAAAGCGAGGGTGGTATCGGCGCATTGATAGGACCAGACTGCTTGTTGACGGGCAGTCTGCATTGCGCCACCGCGAACGACACGAGCATCGGCCCGCGATCTCGGCCGCTTTAACATTTCATCCCTGTACCCCTTCATGCTTCGACAGAACCGTCAGCCAAGCCGGCGAGGGTGGTTGCCGCACGAGCTCCCGCAGCAAGCATAGCGTCGGACAACGTGGGATCACTCACGGCCCTCGAAAGCTGAAGCGTTCCGATGAAGACGGCTAAAATTGCGATCGCTGTGTCCTGCGATTCGGGGATGGAGCCATTCTGCGGCAACCGTCGCGCCATCTGCTCGATGAGCGTGCGTAACCGAACCGTGTAAGCCTTCCGCACGGAGAGAGGCTGGCGGGCAATTTCGGGCAGTAGCGCCGCGGAGGCACAGCCGGTGCCGGGCCGGTCACGATGATGCTGGGACAAATAAGAACGGATCAGGTGAGCTAATGCGTCCGGCTTGGGGTCGGGTGCGGCCAGGCTTTGCAGTTGGTCGGCGAGCGCTCGCTCAAGGCCTTCCCTGACTAGGTCGCTCTTCGAGCGGAAGTGCGAGTAGAACCCGCCGTTCGTCAGTCCTGCCTCCGCCATGATCCCGGTCATTCCGGCGGCAGCAATGCCGTCCCGTCTGAACCTATTCGCTGCAGCCCTCACGATTCGCTCGTGCGAGGTCTCTTTTTGCCCCTTGGCGTAGCGCATAGTGGATCCTCCGGCCAAAAGCCTATTGCATTATGATCGTCATGTGATATTTATAGCTTAATCTAAAGGATTGTTCAATGCGTCCATGGAGGTTCTCATGCAGCAAAGCGGTAAAGTGGCGATGGTGACCGGGGCTTCCACGGGCATTGGGCTGGCGTCAGCAAAGGCCTTGCGCGAGGCTGGATTTCGCGTGTTCGGCACTAGCCGACGGATGGCCGCAAGTGGCCCCGACGGCATTGCGATGGTCGCCTGCGATGTGACCGATGACGGTTCAGTGAAGCTTGCCGTCGACAAGGTGCTCGATATGGCGGGCAGGATCGACGTTCTGGTCAACAACGCCGGAACTGGCCTGATGGGCGGGGCTGAGGAATCGTCAATCGGTCAAGCCCAGGCGCTGTTCGACGTAAACCTGTTCGGAGTCATGCGCATGAGCAATGCGGTCCTGCCGCACATGCGAGCTCGGAAAGATGGAAGGATCATCAATATAAGTTCGGTGCTTGGCCTGATACCGGCGCCGTTCTCGGCGCTCTACGCCTCCACGAAGCATGCTCTCGAAGGCTATTCGGAATCTCTCGATCACGAGGTAAGGAGCTTCGGCATCCGCGTTTGCTTGCTGGAGCCGGCGTATACCAGCACTTCCTTCGAACAGAACATGGTGCTTCCCGACCAGGCATTGGATGCGTATGTCTCGGCACGAAAACGCGCCGTCGCAGTTATGCAGGAAGTGATGAAGACGGCGGACAGGCCCGAAGTGGTCGCCAAGAGAGTGGTTGAGGCCGCGACTACAGCATCGCCTCGTCACCGGTACACGTGCGGTAAAATGGCTGGCCAGGTGAGCGTTCTGCGCCGTTTTGTTCCGGAGCGCATGTTCGACAAGAGCCTTCGTAAGCAAATGGGGCTGCCGGTATAGCCGTTTCACGCGCCCACGCTCGGCAACGTCATCTTCAACGCCTGCGGCGCGCGCATCCGCTCGTCACGGCGTACTGGATCATCCGCTTTCGCGGATGATGACAGTTGCGGGAGTAGCGTGGGTGCAGCGCATCACGAACCAGATCGTTAGAATTTTAGCGTTCACATTAGCCTATATTCACGATGCCTCTTAAGCCCCGGGGAACTCCTTATCCGCTAGCCTCGGTTGCAAGTCATCACCGCTAGGGGTCTGGGGTTTCATGACATCCGCAACCAACAAGGCTTCGACCAGGCGCCGGCTATTGCTCGCTTCGGATCGGAGCGATCAGAGCAGCGAACTCGCCAGTATTCTGCGATCCGTCGGTCAGGTCGACACCATCGCGACTTCTGACATTCCCGACAGCCCGGAACGGGACCTGGCGGGCATCGTGGTCGACATCAACCTGCGTTCCGCCGAGAGCGTACAATTGGTGCGCAACAAGCTGCGGGCCGAAGCCTATCGCGAGATGCCGCGGCTGTTCGTGCTGGCGGACGCGCTTCACCACGGATCGATGCAGGCCTGGGCGCTCGGCGCCACCGACACGATCGCACGGCCGTTCGATGCACAGGGCATCCTGCAGCGGATCCGCGCCGCGTTTCCGGACAGCGACGGCTACGACGAGACCGATCGCGGCAAGGCCCTCAACAGGGGCGTCGAGGCAGCGCATGCCGTGATGGTCAAGATCTTCGAAAAGCTTCCGGCCGGCGTTCCTCTAAAGTTCAGCGACATCATCGAGGCCGAGAGCAAGATTCTGAAGGCGATCAAGCATTCGTCCTTGCGGGAATGGCTGACGACGGTCGGCTGTCATCACACCGGCAGCTATCGTCATTGTCTCTTCGTCACCGGCTTTGCGGTGGCGTATGCGCAGCATCTCGGCATGCGCGACGATGACCAGCGCCGTCTCGCCCGCGCAGCCCTGCTGCACGACGTCGGTAAGGCGTTCATTCCGGTGGGGATCCTGGACAAGCCGGGTCCGTTGACGTTGGAAGAGATGGAAGAGATGCGCCAGCATCCGCGCCGCGGCTACGACGCGCTGTCCGCGCAAGGCGGCTTCCCGCCCGAAATGCTCGACGTGGTGCTGCACCACCACGAATTCCTCGATGGCACCGGCTATCCCAACGGGTTGAGCGGCAAGGAGATCAGCGACATCGTGAGGCTGACCACGATCGTGGACATCTACGCGGCCCTCGTCGAGAAGCGCGCTTACCGGCTGCAGTTCACCCATGCCCGGGCCTACGGCATGATGGAAGAAATGGGCGATAAGCTCGACCAGCATTTGCTGCACGCCTTCCGCCCGGTGGCGTTCGGGTATTATTGAGGGGCTGCCGGATTCCCTGGCGATCCGCGCCATTTTATGAATGGCCCGAAGAATCTGCCGCTCCGGTTCGAGGTGGATTGAATTGTCACCCGTCATTCCGGGGCGATGCGAAGCATCGAACCCGGAATCTCGAGGTTCCGGGTTCAACGCTGCGCGTTGCCCCGGAACGACGCGGAAAGCCTCACCCCAGCATCTTCCGCAATTCCGCCTTTGCCACCTTCTCCAGCGTCGAGCGCGGCATGTCGTCGACGAAATGAATTTCGCGCGGCACCTTGAAATCGGCGAGGGCGTTTCTGCAGGCGGCCATCACGGTGTCGTGCAGATCGCGAGGCGCGCCCGCCACGCCGGCTTGCGGAATGATGAAGACGACCGGCACTTCATCCAGCATCGGGTGCTTCTTCGCCACCACCGCGGCCTCGCGCACGCCCGGCACCACCGCGATCACCTGTTCGATCTCAGAGGCCGCGACGTTCTCGCCGCCGACCTTGAGCATGTCCTTGGTACGATCGCCGAACCGGATGAAGCCGTTCTCGAGCAGCGTGACGCGGTCGCCGGTGATGAAATAGCCGTGCTCGTCAAAACTCTCGCGCGTGGCTTTTTCGTTGTGCAGGTACTCGGCGAATAGCGACAGGCCGGGGATGCCCTTGATCAGGAGATTGCCGGTGCCGCCGACGGGCGTCGGCGTGCCGTCGTCTTCGACGATGCGGATCTGATATTCCGGCGCGGCGCGGCCGATCGACATCGGCGTATTGGGCTGATCGACCTCGCCGACGATGCCGTGGGTGATGGTTTCCGTCATGCCCCACCAGCCGATCGTCTTGACGCCGAAGGCAGCGAATGGCGGCGGCTCGGATACTGCGGTGCCCCAGAGCCGGAATTTGTGGTTGTTCGGAATCTCGTGTTCCAGCAGCGCCTTCATGCAGAAGGGAATCGTCGAGGTCCAGGTGCAGTTGTGCTCGAGCGCCACGCCCCAGAACCGGCTCGCCGAAAACCGCGGCTGGATCACGCATGTCGCGCCGACCCATAGCGATGCCAGCATCGAATAGGCCAGCGCGTTGGTGTGAAACAGCGGCAGATAGGTCTGGTGCACGTCGCCAGCATGCAGGTCCTCATGTGCAGCATTGATCTTGGCGCCCCACAATGCGTTGGCATGCGTCCACAGCACCGCCTTCGGCCGTGACGTAGTACCGGACGTATATTGAACGCTGCACGGCGCGAACGGATCGGCGGCGCGGCGCGGCCGGTCGGCGCTGTCGGCGAAGAGTTGCTCAAAGCTGTCGCCGCGCGGCGCGACTCGCGCCGGTGTACTGCCAGCGTCGTGCGAGATCACGGCGATCCAGCGCAGGCCGCGGCAGTTGGCCGAGATCAGTTCGGCATAGGCAGGCTGGGTGATGGCGGCAACCGCGCCGCAATGGCCGGCGAAATATTCCATCTCGGCCGCCGCCGAGCGGGTGTTGGTGGTGACCGCGATCGCGCCGAGTTCAACGCAGGCGAACCAGGCCAGCATGGCCTCGATGCAATTGTCGAGATGGATCAGAACATATTCGCCAGGCTTGACGCCGCGTTTGACCAGCCCTGCGGAAAGTTGGCCAACCCGTTCGTGAAATTCACCGTAAGACCAGCTCCGCGCCGGCGCCTCGAACGGCGCCCAGATCAGGAATGGATGGTTGCGGCGGCTTTCGGCGCGCATCCGCAGCAGCCACGGCACATCAAGCCCTGCGAACGGCCCGACAATGCCTGGGGCTGGCTGTGAGATTGGCATGGTTCCTCCCGTGCGGCTCTACGGCCGCCTTGGCTTTTGCTTGGGAGTATTTCTGCCATCGGATGGCGCGACGGGCAAATCGGGATTCTGCAGGGCTCTCTCCACGTCATGTATGGACGGCCCCCTCTCGGCAAGGGCTTTTTGGTGCTTCGGCAACGGATCGGGGAGCGGTCATGTATACGGCCTCGAGAAGCGGCCATTGA
>NZ_JADPKF010000003.1:0-41810 GCF_023073815.1 Bradyrhizobium sp. 157
TCAATGGCCGCTTCTCGAGGCCGTATACATGACCGCTCCCCGATCCGTTGCCGAAGCACCAAAAAGCCCTTGCCGAGAGGGGGCCGTCCATACATGACGTGGAGAGAGGCGTGCCTCAACTCTTCTGCGCATAGAGCAGCGGTACGGCGGAATCGACCATCACTTCGATCAGGCTGGTGCCGTCATGCGAGAGCCCGTGCTTGAGCGCGCCGGCGAGCTCGGACGATTTCGTCACCCGTACCGCGTGGCAGCCCATGCTTTCCGCGAGTTTCACGAAATCGATGCCGGGCAGCTCGAGCCCCGGCACGTTGCGCACCTGCATCACCTGGCTGAACGAGCGCATCGCGCCGTAGCCCGCGTTGTTGATGACCACGACGGTCAGTGGCAGGTTGCGCCGCGCCGCGGTCCACAGCGCCTGGATCGAATACATCGCCGAGCCGTCGCCGATCAGGCAGACGGTGCGGACGCCGGGGCGGCCCAGCGCGATGCCAACGGCAGCGGGCAGGCCGTAGCCGAGGCCGCCGCTCGCCATGGTGTAAAAACTGTCCTGGCCGCGCATCGGCATGAACTTTTGCATCGCCGGGCGGTGCGAAGGCGCTTCCTCCACCAGTGCCGCATTATCGGGCATGACTTGCGAGAGCTGATACAGCAGGAACTCGACCGGGAGCGGATCGGCCGCTGCGGGGGCCGGCGGCAGCACGCGGCCCGCCGGGATTGCGCGCGCGGTTTCCGGCAGCAGGTCGAGCAGCATTGCAAGTGCGGGCTTCATGGTGGCGACGATGCTGGCGCCCGCGGGCGTGACCGCGGCGGCATCGGGATCGTCGGTGATCTGGAAAATCGTGGTGGCGCCGTCGAAGATCGGGGCATGGCCCTCGACATGGAAGGTGAACACCGGCGCGCCGATGACGACCACGAGGTCATGTTCGCGCAGCGCGTCCGATAGCTGTCCCGGTGAGGCGTGCAGGAAGCCTGCAAATTGCGGATGGCGTTCCGGGAACGAACAGCGTGCCGAGAACGGGCTGACCCAGACGGCAGCCTTCGCCTTCTCCGCCACCTTCACCATGAGGTCGACGGCTTCGGCGCGGTCGACGGCGGGGCCTACGACGAGGGCCGGGCGCTTGCTGGCTGCGAGTGCCGCGACCAGCGCCTTCATCGCTTGCGGATCGGGGCCGAGCTCGCGGCTGACGTGGCGGGCCTCGACCGGCTGGGTCGGGCGCGTCCAGTCGTCGATCGGAATCGAGACGAAGGTTGGCCCACAGGGCGGCTGCATCGCGACGTAATAGGCGCGCGCGATCGCGGCCGGCACATCTTCGGCGCGTGCGGGTTCGACGCTGTATTTGACATAGGGCCGCGGAAATTCCGAGGCGCGCTCGGCATAGAGAAAGGCCTGCAGCGGCAGGATCGAGCGCGCCTGCTGGCCGGCGGTGATGACCAGCGGCGTCTGGTTGCGATGGGCGGTATAGATGTTGCCAAGCGCATTGCCGACGCCGGCGCCGGAATGCAAATTGACGAAGCCGGCGTTGCGGGTCGCCTGCGCATAGCCATCGGCCATGCCGACGACCGAGGCCTCCTGCAGGCCGAGCACATAATCGATGTCGTCCGGCCAGTCGCTGAGGAAGGGCAGTTCGGTGGAGCCGGGATTGCCGAACACGCGCTTGATGCCGAAAGCGCGCAGCAGGCTGAAGGTGGCGTCCTTGACGGTGAGGGAAGCGGCTTTGGCTGGTTTGCGGGACGACATCGGGACTCCCAGATCTAGCTGCATACTCCGTCATTGCGAGGAGCAAAGCGACGAAGCAATCCATGCTTCCTGCGGGGAGGTGTGGATTGCTTCGCTTCGCTCGCAATGACGGTGAAAATCACCACGTCGCCATGCCCTTCATGGTCGGCTGTCCCTCGGCATTCGCGATCCACAGCTCCATGCCGGCGTGGGTTTCGTTGGCGTTGATCGAGAACTCGGTCCCTTCGAACAGCGGCTGCACGCCGCGATAGCTGAACTTCTTCGGGGCGCTGTCGCCATGAAGTTTTGCCGCGAATTCGACGAGCAGCGCGGCCTGCAAGGGGCCGTGGAAGATCAGGCCGGGATAGCCCTCGACCTTGGTGACGTAGTCGCGATCGTAGTGGATGCGGTGGCCGTTGAAGGTCAGCGCCGAATAACGAAACAGCAGCACGGGATCGCTGACATGGGTTTCGCGATGCCGTGCGACCGGCGGCGGCGGAGGGGCTTTCGGCGGCGAAGCCGGCGCCGCGCCCCCCATATCGCGATAGACGATGTCCTGCCGCTCGCGGATAGCAACCCCGCGCGGTGTCGTGATCGTGTGTTCGACGGAGACGAAGCACAGGACGCCGGTGGAGCCCGTCTTCATCGTCACGTCTGAAATGCGCGACGTGCGTGTCGTCTCATCGCCGACGCGCAAGGCTTCGACAAATTCGATTTCGCCGCCGGCCCACATCCGGCGCGGCAGCGGCACCGGCGGCAGGAAACCGCCGCGGGTCGGATGGCCGTCCGGGCCGAGCTGCGACATCGGAAACACCGGCTGCGCCAGGCACCAATGCGTGGTCCAGGGTGCCGCGTCGCCCGTCTTCGGGTCGCCGATGTCCTGGAATAGGGTGGCGCGCAAGCCCTTCACCAGTTGCGCGGTGACGATGTCTGACGCTTCGGTGCTGCGACCGATCCATTGGCGCAGATGATCGAGGTTGAGAGCTTCTGTCATGACTGGCGGCTCCTGATACGGGGAGCTTTGGGAAATTCGGCATGGTCGCCGATGGCGGGCACCGCGCCATAGTGCCTCTCCTCGCCGACGAAGATCGCGGCAGGGGCGGCGTAACTCACCTTGCCGTTCGGCGTATCGACCTCGATGCGGCGCAGATGCGGATGCACGGAGAGGTCCGCCATCGTGTTGACCTCGGCGAAGGCGATATCGGCCTTGTCGAGGCGCTTCAGGAGATCGACGCGCATCATCGCGGCAAAGCTGTCGGCGACCACCTTGTCGGTGAGCTGGCGGTTGCGCACGCGCTCGACCATGTTGGCAAAGCGCGGATCGTCGGGCAGTTCGGGCTGGTCCAGCACCTCGGCGCAGAGTTTCTTCCACTCGCGCTCGCTCTGGATCGAGATCAAGATGCCCTTGCCGTCCTTTGAATTGAACACGCCATACGGCGCGATCGAGGGATGGGCGAGCGCCATCCGCTTCGGCGGATTGCCGGCTTCCGAATTGATCAGCGGCACCGCCATCCAGTCCGCCATCACGTCGAACATCGAGATGCGGATATCGGCGCCCTTGCCGGTGCGCCCGCGCGCGATCAGCGCTTCGAGGATCGCCGCATGCGCGGTGGCGCCGGTCGCGATATCGACGACGGAGATGCCGACGCGCGACGGTCCTTCCGGGCCGCCGGTGATCGAGGCGAGGCCACTCTCGGCCTGGATCAAGAGATCATAGGCCTTGCGGTCGGCATAGGGGCCCTCGTCGCCATAGCCCGAGATGGTGCAGCAGATCAGCGCGGGATAATCTTTTCGCAGGCGCTCCAGCGAGAAGCCGAGCTTGTCCATCGAGCCGGGCTTGAGGTTTTGCAGCAGCACGTCGGCGCTGGCGATCAGCTCTTCGAGTTCAGCGCGGCCCTCTTTGGTCGCGAGGTCGATCACTACGGAATTCTTGCCGCGGTTGAGCCAGACGAAATAGCTGCTCTGTCCCTTGGCGGCGGCGTCATAGCCGCGGGCGAAATCGCCCTCGGGGCGTTCGACCTTGACGACATGCGCGCCGGCGTCCGCAAGCCGCGAGCTGCAGAATGGGGCTGCGACCGCCTGTTCGACGGAGACGACGATCAATCCTTCCAATGGCAGCATCTGACGTTCTCAGTAGGAGCGGGGCAGGCCGAGCACATGCTCGGCGACGTAGGACAGGATCAGATTGGTCGAGATCGGCGCCACCTGATAGAGCCGCGTCTCGCGGAACTTGCGCTCGACGTCGTATTCTTCCGCAAAGCCGAAGCCGCCATGGGTCTGCACGCAGGCGTTGGCCGCTTCCCAGGACGCATCCGCCGCCAGCATCTTGGCCATGTTGGCTTCTGCGCCGCAATCGAGCCCGGCCTCATATTTGCGGGTGGCTTCCTTCACCATCAGCTCCGCCGCGCGCATCGCGGCGTAGGACTTCGCAATCGGGAACTGGATGCCTTGATTCTGGCCGATCGGGCGGCCGAACACGGCGCGTTCCTTGGCATAGGCGGTGGCCTTCGCAATGAACCATTTGGCGTCGCCGATGCATTCGGCCGCGATCAAAATGCGCTCGGCGTTCATGCCGGAGAGGATGTAACGGAAACCCTTGCCTTCCTCGCCGATCAGGTTCTCGGCCGGCACGCGCATATCCGTGAAGAACACTTCCGTCGTGGCGTGGTTCATCATGGTGCGGATCGGGCGGATTTCGAGGCCCTTGCCCTTCACCTCGCGCATGTCGACGATGAACACCGAAAGTCCATCAGTGCGCTTCTTCGCCTGCTCCTTCGGCGTGGTGCGCGCGAGCAGGATCATCAGGTCGGAATGTTCGGCGCGGCTGGTCCAGATCTTCTGGCCGTTGACCACGTAGTGGTCGCCGTCGCGTTTGGCGACGGTCTTCAGCGAGGAGGTGTCGGTGCCGCTGGTCGGCTCGGTGACGCCGAACGCCTGCAGGCGCAATTTGCCGCTGGCGATCCCGGGCAGGTATTTCGCCTTCTGCGCGTCGTTGCCGTGCCGCAGTACGGTGCCCATCGTGTACATCTGGGCGTGGCAGCCGCCGCCATTGCATCCGGCACGCTGGATCTCTTCCAGGATCGCGGCCGCCGCCGACAGTTTTAGCCCGGAGCCGCCATATTCCTCGGGGATCAGGACCGAGAGGTAGCCGGCCTCGGTCAACGCATCGACGAACTCCTTCGGATACGCCATCTGGCGATCCAGCTTGCGCCAGTACTCGCCGGGGAACTGGGCGCAGAGCTTTGCGACGGCGTCGCGGATGTCGTGGAATTCGTCCTGCTGTTCTTGTGCGGTCATTGGATTTTCTGGCGATGGATGCGGGTTGATGTCAATTGCCGGATGGCGGGCCGTTGTGAAACCACAGCGGGTCTCCTATGCTGAATTGTTATAGCGTATGAACCTGCCTTCGAAGATTGGCAAGTGATGGATATCAGGCAGCTCAGGACGTTCAGTTGCGTGGCGGAGTTCGGCAGCCTCAGCAAGGCGTCCGACACGCTGCGGGTCGCCCAGCCGGCGCTGAGCCGCCAGATCAAGCTGCTCGAGCATGAATTGCGGGCCGAGCTGTTCACCCGGAACGGCCGCGGCATGGTGCTGACGGACGCCGGCCGCCTCCTGCTCGCGCGCACCGCGGGCATCGTCCGGCAAATCGATCAGGTGCGCGACGAGATCCAGTCGTCGGGCGGACCGCCGTCGGGAAGGGTGGTGCTCGGGCTGGTGCCGACCGTGAGCTGCGTGATCTCGGCGCGGCTCGCCCGGCGCACCGTCGACACATACCCGGGCATTTCGCTCTGTATCGTCGAAAGCTACAGCGGCCATTTGATGGAATGGCTGCACCGCGGCGAGATGGATCTGGCGCTGATCTACGGGCCGTCGAGCGACCTGCACCTTTCCGTGCAAAGCCTCGGCCGCGATCCCATCGTCGCCGTCGGGCCGCGCGGCAGCGGATTGTCCAAGAAGAAACAGGTTGATATCGGCTGGCTGCTGAAACAGCGCCTCGTGCTGCCCAGTCATTCGCACGGGCTCCGGGCGCTGATCGAGCAGGCGGCGGCGAAGAAGAAATTGAAGCTCGACGTCAAGCTGGAAGCGGACTCGTTCCGCGTTCTGACCAGCCTCGTCGAGGAAGGGTTGGGATATACGCTGCTGCCGCCGTCCTCGGTGCGCCACGAGGTGGCCAGCGGCCGGCTAGAGACGGCAGCGATTTCAAAACCGTCGCCGATGCGCGAACTGACGCTTGCTTCTCCCATCGATCATCCCGGCTCGACTGCGATTACGCTCGTGAGCGAGCTGCTCCGCGACGAACTGATCGCCTGTCGCGAAGAGGGCCTCTGGGACATCAAGCTCGCCTGAGCCGATGCGGGGCCTTAAGGATTGGCTTAGAACAAAACGGTCCGGCCCGGCATTCTCATCTGGCTACTTCTGTCATGCCGCAATTTTATAGGGCGGGGCAGGCTTGCCGCAAACGCGTCAGGCACTCGGCCATATCCGGCGCAGCGCGGCCGTGCTATCTTCATTGCTGGCTCGCCCTTTAGTCCCGTAAATCTCGTCGGCCAACGTTCGGCCCCCGAAAGCGCTATAAGGTGATTTTCGAGGAGGTCCCGATGCATACGAATCGTCGCGACTTGCTATTGGCGGGGTGCTGCGCCGCCTCCACTGCGCTGCTTTGGAGCGTTACCCCTCGGCTCAGGGCCGAAGAGCCCGATCCGCCGCCAGAAACCGCCACAATCCGCCTCGCGAAGACCCCAAGCATCTGCATCGCGCCTGTGTACGTGGTAAGCGATCTGCTGAATGCCGAGGGGTTCACAAACGTCGTTTACGTCGAAAGGGGCGTGTACGTTGGTAGCGGCGCTGAACAAAACAAAGCTATCTGGAACAGCGACGTCGACTTCAACGTGAATTTCTCTGGTCCACTTGTTCTTGAGATCGATCGGGGCTTGAACACTACCATTCTGGCCGGGATTCATGTCGGCTGTTTCGAGCTATTCGCCAGAGAGGGCATACGCAGCGTCGCCGACCTGAAGGGTCGAACTGTCGGCATTCAATCGCTTGAGTCACCCCCGCATGTATTCCTGAGCGCGATGGCGACACTTGTTGGACTCAATCCCTCCAAAGATATCGAGTGGGTGACGAGCGCGAAGGTCAAACCGATCGAGTTGTTCGCCGAGGGAAAGATCGACGCCTTTCTCGGATTTCCCCCAGAACCTCAACGCTTGCGCTCGCAGAACATCGGTCGTGTTATCGTCAACAGCGCACAGGATCGCCCATGGTCCCAGTATTTTTGCTGCATGTTGGCGGGGAATCGCGAATTCGTCCGAAAGAATCCCATCGCCACCAAGCGCGTGGTGCGCGCCATGCTCCGGGCGACAGATTTGTGCGTGAGCGAGCCGGCTCTTGTTGCACAGCGTATGGTGGATAGGGGTTTCACGGCTCGCTACGACTATGCGGTCCAGACGCTTGCGGACGTGCCGTACAACCGCTGGCGCGAGTACGATCCTGAGGACACAATCCGCTTTTACGCGCTTCGTCTGCGCGAAGCTGGGATGCTGAAATCAAGCCCTGCGAAAATCATCGCAGATGGAGCCGACTGGCGGTTCCTCAATGAGGTTCGCCCCGAACTTGGAGGCTGATCCGACGTCGTTCCTTGGTCAGCGCCCACTCTCTGCAGCGCCGCGAGCAAGCGGAGACGGCGCGTCGGCGAAGAACGATCTCCTCGGCTTCGAATTACGCCCCTCGCTGCGCACGAAATTGCTGATAGCCTTCTTCGTAATCGAGACGCTCTTGGTCTCGGTTGGGGTAATCGGCCTCCTTGCGCTGCGCGAAGCCGACCAGCGGGCGAACCAAGTCGTTGGCCTGCGGCAAAAGATCGAGGCATATCGGCAGATGCAGCACGGCACGCTTCGACAGCTTTATGGCGTATCCACAGCTCTCGCCTTTCCGAACGAAACGACATTGGCAGGTGCGCTGCGGCAGATCAACCAGTTCGGGTACGACCTTGACCGTGTTTCGTTCGTCGCAAAGGACGAGGTTGCGCTGCTCAACCAAGTGCGCGAAGAATATGCGCGTTTCATTGCTGTAGTCTCACACATCGTCGATCTCATCCGTAATGGTCGCGCGGCTGAGGCCAAACAGAGCGAGCTCACGGAGCTCGGGCCGCTCGCGGACAAGCTCGAACGACTAACCAATCAATTGGTCAACCGGGCCGAAGCGGACATGGTCGCCGGTCTGGACGCCAGCCGGCAAACCTATATCAAATCTCAAATACTTGTCGCCGCTGTCGCGCTCGCAAGCTTCGTGCTTACGCTGGTCTTGGGACATGCGATCTCGCGATCGGTAATCGACCCAGTCCGCATTATCCACGACGGCCTAAATCGAATAGCGGCCGGCAATTTCGCCGAGCGCATCGAGGTTCCCAATCGAGACGAACTTGGAGAACTTGCGGCGCACGTCAATTCGGCCTGCGAAGAGCTCCATCAGCTCTACGAACGCCTTGCAGAGGCGAGCCGTCACAAATCGCAGTTCCTCGCAAACATGAGTCACGAATTGCGAACGCCACTGAACGCGATACTCGGCTTTTCAGAGCTCCTGCTGGACGGCATCTACGGCGATCTTCCAGAAAAAATGCGATCAGCCGTCGAACGCATCCAACGGAACGGCAAACATCTGCTCGGGCTCATCAACGATGTTCTTGATCTCTCCAAGATCGAAGCCGGACAGCTTCGACTTTCTCTGGCCGACTATTCCGTAGAGGAACTGGTTAGCGGCGTTTATATATCCGTTGAATCTCTCGCCGCCGAAAAGCAATTGGCTTTGAGAGTTGCCGTTCCCCCTGGCATGCCGGCGGCACGAGGAGACGAACGCAGGCTCGCTCAGGCCCTGTTCAATCTTGTTGGTAACGCGATCAAATTCACCGATGCGGGAGAGGTTCGGATCGAAGTGGAGGCGAATGGGGATTCCTACAAATTTTCCGTCCAAGATACAGGACCGGGCATCGACGAAGCCGATCAAGCAAAAATCTTCCAAGAATTCCAGCAGGTGGACAACTCGATCACCAAGACGAAGGGAGGCGCTGGATTAGGCCTCGCCATCGTAAAGCGAATTGTGGAGATGCATGGTGGACGAATCTGGGTAGAATCCCGCCTCGGTCATGGCGCGAGATTTTCTTTTCTGGTGCCGGCCCGACTTGAGCAACAGGCGACGCAGACATGAGCAAACGCGTACTGGTGGTCGAAGATCAGGAGGACAATCGGCAGATTCTGCGCGATCTGCTCGCAAGCGTAGGTTACGAAATGATCGAGGCGCATGACGGCGAAGGAGCGCTCATAGCAGCGCGAACCCAAAGTCCCGACCTGATCCTGATGGATATCCAACTGCCCATTCTTGACGGATACGAGGCGACACGGCGCATAAAAGCACAATCAGATCTCCGCCATATTCCAATCGTCGTTGTCACCTCCTATGCGCTTAGCGGCGACGAAGAAAAGGCGCGTGCGGCAGGCTGCGATGCCTACGTCGCCAAGCCCTACAGCGCACGAAAGCTACTGGAGACGATCAATCGATACCTGACATAGGGTTCCAGCGCGTGCAGACGTGGAGCAGAAATGCATGTCCCACCCCGAATCCTGATCGTGGACGACAACGAAACGAATCGCTGTCTCCTTACCGCGCGCCTCGGTGCCGAGGGTTATGAGACCATGGAGGCTGAAAACGGCGAGAGGGCGCTCGCAGTCGTGCGTGAAGTCACGCCGGACGTTGTCCTCCTCGACGTCATGATGCCGAAGATCGATGGCTTTGAGGTCTGCCGGCGACTGAAGGTCAACACTACGCTTGGATTTGTTCCAATCATTATGGTTACGGCGCGGACCGACTCAAAGGATGTCGTCACGGGACTTAACGCGGGCGCCGACGAATATCTGACCAAGCCGATCGACCATGCGGCCCTGGTGGCGCGTGTGCGCTCTATGCTCCGCATCAAGGAATTGCATGATCGAGTTGAAGCCCAGGCAGTCGAACTCGCTGCGTGGAATAGAATGCTTGAGCAACGCGTTGCGGAGCAAGTTGTACAAATTGAACGGGTTAGCCGGCTAAAGCGTTTTCTTTCGCCGCAGATAGCAGAATTGATTCTTTCTTCCTCGACATACGAGCTCTTGGCGAGCCACCGCAGACAGGTGGCGATAGTCTTCGGTGACCTAAGAGGTTTCACCGCCTTCGCCGAGATCGCCGAGCCCGAGGAGGTGATGGCGGTGATGCGGGAATATCATGCAACCTTAGGCTCCCTCGTCCACGAGTTTGAAGGTACGTTGGAGAGATTCCTGGGCGACGGAATCATGGTGATTTTCGGCGATCCGATTCCTTTTCCAGATCCGTGCGAGCGAGCTGTCCAGATGGCGGTCGCGATGCGAAGCCGGCTATTGGAACTATCGAAGAAGTGGCGGCGTGAACGACACGAACTCGGTTTTGGTGTCGGCATTGCATATGGATATGCGACGCTCGGCGCTATTGGTTTCGAGGGCCGCTCCGAATATAGCGCGATCGGGACCGTGGTAAATCTCGCTGCCCGTCTTTGCGCGGAGGCGCGCGACGGTCAGATTTTGGTCGATAGCAAAGTGCACGAGGCGCTAGGCGAGAGGGCGACTGCGGAGCCCGTAGGTGAATTGGCGCTTAAGGGTCTGCGTCGTCCCATAGCGGCATACAACGTGCTTGAGATGACATGAGGGAGATGTCGATCATCGCGGAAATTGACGATCGAGCCAACGCCGCCAATCGGTCTCGACGTGATTGGCCGCGGCGTGCCCTGCGTCGCCGTACAGGTAGAGACGGACCGTCAGCAGAATCGGCCCTCCCATCGGCATGGCAAAGAGATGTGCGATCCCAGGTGCTGGGTGTTCGAGCCGCAATTGCAGCCCTGGCCATTGCGGAGGACTTACGGTTGCTACGATGCCGCGTAGCTCGGGCACCCCAGCGGGCGTCGCGAAGCGTGTACCGGCGCCTGCGTCAGCCAATCCGAGTGGGCCGACCAGGCGGCTCCAAGCATCGCTCTCGTTCGACATCGCGGAAAGCGCCACGGTCGTCGACTGTTGCCCCCGGAATTGCTCCAGATAGAGCCGCAGATTCTGGAAGAATACGATCCAGCCGTAGCTGTGCCCCTCGAACTGATCATCCCAATCGTCCGTATTGGCGAACCAGCTATGAACGACCCTGACCACACATGTGCCGCCGTCCTTGGCTTCGACGGTCCACTCGGTGGCCACCGTGCCGGGTCCTTCCTCTGTTTCGGCAACGAAACGCCTGGCCGGCTCCCAAGCGGTGATCTTGGCCTCGGAATCCATTCCCGGTCCAAAGCTCGATTTGGTAGTGCCGCCGATTTTTTCGTCCAACGTCGTCGGCACAAACCACGAGGAGATGCCGGGACCTGTCGCGATCGCCTGCCACACCTCTTCGGGTGTGCCGGGGACCTCAACCTTGGCTTCGACGCTGCGACGGCCAGACGGTTCCTTCTTCACGGGCATGGTCTGTCCTTTCAGTGAGACGTTTGAGGCAAGGGATGAGACACGATCACCAATCGATGATCACGGCCGCCCGAAGCGCTCGCATCGTGGTAGCGGCTGACCAGCTCCGTAATGGCTCGCGCGAGCTCATTCGTGAACGCAGCGCGGGCGGCGGGGGAGGCGAAGCGAACCTCCGCATCGATCGACAAGGTCGCAAGCTGCTTGTCGGCTTTCGTTGCGCGTTTCCAGAGATCGCCGACTTCGCGAACGATCCGGGCACCGAGCGCGATCAGATAGCTGGCCGCGAGCTGATCCTTGCTGCGCTTCGGATCGGCTGCGACCGCGCCCAAGGCCTCCGGCGAAACAACGAAGGACTTGGCCGACAACACCAGCAACCGCTCGGTCAATCCGCCCCACTGCCGTTCATCCGCGACCTCGACCAACCTGCAGGCTTCGAGCGCGCGCAGGTGATAGTTCACCTTCTGACGAGGCAATCCCAGGCGTGTTGCCAGGATCGCCGCCGACGCGGGTTCTGCGAGCTCGGCCAGCAACTCGCTTCGGATAGGGTCAAGCGCCGCAACTGCAACCGCCGGGTCGCTGATTACTTCGATATCAAGCATGCCGGTAGCCTACCTTGACAAATTTTTTTGTCAAGGGGGCCGACGCGGACAGTTGCGTTCGGCCGCAGTCCTGCCGGACTGCGACTGTGCACTCTCACCCGAATGGAGTTGTCGAACCTGCGCAAGCGAGATGGCGATGCTCTTCCTGCCACTATCCCTCAGGATAGTTTACGTGCCTGCGGACCACTTGGCGTATGCCGTATTCGGTCACTCCCTCTGCGGCGCAGGCGTCAGCAGCAATCGCTCTACAGGTACGACAATCGCTCTGGCGCAGCCGCAGCTCCGATCCGCTAGATCATCACGGTGCCCACATCCAACCGGACGGAGAAAAAAGATGATCTGCAAAAGCTCGTCAGATCCCGTGCTTTCACACCGGCTTCTGCGCGCTGGCTCGCAATTTCTGGTCTTGCTCGCAAGACGGCTGAGACAGTCTCCGACTTCGCCAGCATCGTTCACAACCTGGTTATGGACGTGCGCGATAGCTACCGGCCCGAGCTGCACTACATGCGTGGCCCCGGCCCGAAATGGCGCGCCAAGCATCAACCTTGGCCAAGATTCGATTCTGACTGCCCACGTTCCCCTGTATTCTAAGAGGGTGCCCTCATGCGGAACCTTAGCTTTGGACAGGTTGGTCTTCTTGTGATTTTGCTAGCCTTGCTTGGCCTCACTGGCGTATGGGCTGTGGCGGTTTGGAACGCCACGAGCGACGCCGTGATGGATAAGCACGGCTGGATCGCCCTTGGCCTCGGAACGTTCTTTTCACTCCTGATCGGCTGCGGGCTGATGGCTTTGATGTTCTTCAGCAGCCGTAGTGGTCACGACGACGCCGCCGACCCGTTCAGGAAAAGGCGTGAGCCGTCCGCTGAATGAGTTGTAACCGGGGCCAAAACAAAAGCGGTCCCGGGTCTGCCGGGACCGCTTAAGTTTGTGCGTGTTTCCCTGCGGGGCGAGATTCCCAAAATTGGCACGCGGCGTGATCATTCCTGTTCGCTGGAAAGTTCATTCCGGGTGCCATGTACCTCGGAAGCATGCGAAGCCTTCATCAAACAGCGCCACCAGCCGACGTCCCAAATGACCCCACAACGGACAACCCCCACTTCCCGCACTCATCGGGTGAATGACTTCCGTTGTTGGCGCCGCAGTAGCAACGGGCTAACCTCGCAGGCATCCAGCGTCTCAAGAAAGGACACTGGGTGATGTCGCGCTCGCTGAAAACAGCCAATCTTACCGGGTCTGTACTTGTGGTCATGGACCCTAACTATGGAGAGCGGCTCCGGCAGATGTGGCAGCCCGGAATGCCTGCGTGGGTTGCGATGACTCCAATAAACGAGCCGACGGTTCGTTCGTTATGGACTTCTCATCCGGACACCGATTACTTGACCGAGATTACCACGTTCAACTTTGATCCTGATGCGCTTCCGGAGAATAGCTTCTTAAACTATCTGGGTACAATCGACCTTCATCATGGTCCCGACTCAAGCGAGACCCCCTACATGGCTCTCGAGGTGATTGGAGCGCGACTAGCAATCGATGTGCGGGAGGCTCTGGGTGAACTAGGGTTCGATGAATTCGTCGAACACGCGGATGGGTTCAGCGCCCGACGCAGCACGGAAGAAGCCGCGAAGGTGCGCGATTAGCCTGCCATCGATTTTACTCGCCCTTTCCGACGAGGTGATCGGATAGGGGGCATGTCCGTTTATGGCACTTTGAGACATGCCCGCCCATCCTGAGAGTGTCCGTTCACCGGGGTAGAACGGAAGTCACCGCGGTCCGGTCCAATCGACGCGATGACCCAAAGCCGACCTTCACGGCGCCTCGGCTAGTGATGATAAAGATGCAGCCGTAATTCCCTCAATCTCCAGGTGCAATGAGTTCTCTTGGTATAATATCAGGAAATCTTGAATGCAAAGAGGACGAAATGTCTATCAGCGCGGACATCGATTTTCCGATTGATAGCACTAAGTTTGCGAACTCTTCAGGAGAGAGATTGTTCTTCATGTAATGCGCAATCCCATCCAAATTGGCCCGCGCGCCCGTAAGCATTCCATCGACCCTTATTGCTACATCTCGATCCATCTTGCACTCCAAGCATTTATTCTGAGGCTGTAAGCCGGGTTTCAGGATGATAGGCTCTCACTCATGTCGCTCAACATCGTACAGCAAAATTTGTCTGTCGCGCGGCAAGTCGTTCGCTCGTCGCTCTTTGCGACTGGCTGCTTGAGAATATGGTGGCGTCAGCTAATGGCACTAAGCTTGACGTTGCGGGTGAGCCAGACGATGTCAGCTTTCGATTCAGGGCCGGGCATGGGCAGGCCAGCCCGCGATTAGCGAAAGGCCGCGGCAAAACCTATCCAGCTACGCTGCGGCAGGCGGTCCGAACCAAATGGTCAGCGCATCAGCGAGCCCTTAGTTGGGTTTGGTCTCCGACCCAGGCCACATGTCCGTCGGGCCGGATCGGCACGGCGCCTGGAGCAGTGACCGAAGGACTAGAAGCTCCCACCTACCAACACATCTGGCATCGATCTGCCGGACCCTATCCGCCCACGGCGTAATATCGAGGCGGCCAGGATGACCGAGGTTGAGCAGCACCGGGCGGGCATCGCGCAGCAGGCTGAATACCCGCAGTGGGCCGTGGGCGGTGACCAGGTCGAGGTCAGGCATGCGGCGTCCGAGCAACGGATGTCCCTCGCCGAGGTCGTAACGGATGTCCAGGCCAGACATCATCGCGGCGAAGCGCTTGCGGGGCTCGTCCATGCCGAGGAGTTCGGACATGGTGTCTTTCAAGGCCTTGATGCGGTCGTCCGGGCGACGCATCAGCACGACTTGGGCCATCGTGTTGCGCAGCACGCGGGCAGCGACCGGGTGGCGCTCGGCATGATAGGTATCCAGCATGCTTTCCGGCGATGTCTGCTTGGTGAGGTCAGCTTCCATCCAAGATTCACGGCATCCTGCACACCGATATGGAGGCCCTGTCCTCCCGCGGAACGATAGCTCGGAGATGAGTTGGCATCGGGAATGCTCACCTGAAGCGCCACCGCACGCCACAGAAAATTCCCCATGTTGCCCATTGTACTGATCACTATTCCGTTGATCGGAGGTGAGCCGCCGTCACTGATAGATCGGGCGGTAGCTGCTGATTTTTGCAGCAAAATTGCCCCTTACGGACATCCTGAGCGCCCGATCAATCAACTTGCCGCTATAGTTTAAATGTGTTTAATTTTAATTTATTGCCGTTTTGAAAAATCAATTTGGAGACTCCGATGTTTCGTTCGTTTGCCTTGATCTTCGCAAGTACCGTTTTGATGATGCCGCTACTTTCGACCGCGGTGAACGCTGCCGTTGTGTTCCAAGATGGGTTCGAGTCCCCGGTAGTAAATCATACAGGACCAAGTGGCAGTACCGGTGGATACGACAATTACGGCGCCGGAGCGAGTATCGGTCCATGGACCGTTGTTGGCCCGGGACGCACGGACGCGGTTTCAGTCGTTACGACTGATTTCAGTCAGAATGGTATCACCTTTCCTGCGCAGTCCGGCAATCAATGGGCCGATTTGGCCGGCCAGGATGCAAATGGGGCCGCGGGTGTTCAGAAAGCCGTGACAGGCCTTCTCGGCCAAATCTACACGGTCTCGTTTTGGGTGGGAAACGTGGTCGATCCCAATAATGTTTTTGGACAATCAACCACGGTAAATCTGCTGGTCGACGGTGTTCAGGTGTTTTCGGCAGTCAACACGGAAGGCACCGGGCAGCCCACTCAAGTCTGGCGTCAATACACTTATCAAGGCGTCGGGACGTCCAATTCGACCACATTCACGTTCCTGAGTGGCGATCCCTCAAACGACTTCAGTTCTGGCTTTGATGACGTCGCTATCAGCACGGTGGATGCTGTCCCCGAGCCGTCAACCTGGGCAATGATGATCCTGGGGTTCGCTGGCATTGGGTTCATGGCGTATCGTCGGAAAGCAAAGCCGGCAGGCATCGCTGCCTGATCCACGATCATTAGGTTTGAATTTGAAAGCCGCCTTTTGGCGGCCTTTCTCTTGCGCTCTCCGGGCGGACCGCAAGGTCAGACGGATTGAGCTCGCCGCTTAGCCGGGAATGCGCACCGGCAACTGCTCGATGCCACGCACGAAGCTTGAATAGACCCGCTTCGGCTCGCCGACCACCTCGATGCGGTCGAACCGCTTGAGCATCTCTTCCCAGACGATCTTGAGCTGCAGCTCCGCCAGCCGCATGCCGACGCAGCGGTGAATGCCGAAGCCGAACGACAGATGGGTGCGGGGGCGGGCGCGGTCGATGATGAATTCATCAGGCCGCTCGATGCCTTCCTCGTCGCGGTTGCCCGAGACGTACCACATCACGACGCGATCGCCTTTCCTGATCTTCTTGCCGCCGATTTCGGTGTCGACCAGAGCGGTGCGGCGCATATGGGCGAGCGGCGTCTGCCAGCGGATCACCTCCGGCACCATGGAATCGATCAGCGCGGGGTTCTCGCGCAGCTTCTGATATTGGTCCGGGTGCTCGTTCAGCGCCAGCACCGAGCCGCTCATCGTGTTCCGGGTGGTATCGTTGCCGCCGACAATCAGCAGGATGATGTTGCCCATCAGATTGTCGGGGTCCATGTGCCGGGTCGCGTCGCTATGCGCCATCATCGACAGCAGATCGTTCTTCGGCGGCGCATTGACGCGCTCGTTCCAGAGCTTTGAGAAATAGGCATAGCATTCATCCATCTCGCGGCGTCGCTGCTCGGGCGATTCCACGACGCCGCTCTTGGGCAGCGCGGTCGAGACGTCGGACCAGCGCGTCAGCTTGCGCCGCTCCTCCCAGGGGAAATCGAACAGCGTCGCCAGCATCTGCGTGGTCAGTTCGATCGAGACGCGCTCGACGAAGTTGAAGGTCTCGTTGCGCGGCAAATTGTCCAGCACCTTTTGCGAGCGCTCGCGGATCAGTTTGGCCAATTCATCCAGATGCGTCGGCGTAAACATCGGCGACACCGTCTTGCGCTGCGCCGAGTGCCTGGGCTGGTCCATCGCGATGAAGCTGGGATAATCGTAGCCGGGCGGCACGTCGCGGATCGAGATGCCGCCGAGCGTGGAGTCGGAAGAGAAAATGCCGTGGTTGGTGTCGACATGCATGATGTCGTTGTACTTGGTCACCGACCAATAGGGCTCGATCGGCGAATTCTCGCAGTAGTGTACCGGCTCTTCCTTGCGCAGCCGCTCGAACCACGGCCACAGCGTGTCGTTCTGGAAAAGCTTTGGCGCACCGGGATGAAAGTCCTTCAGCGGCGTCGAATAGGCCTCCTCGCGCGCGGCGCGCAGCAGCTCTTGTCTGTCGGCTCTGATGGCAGTCTGAACGTTCATTGTTCGATCATCCCGGGTGAGCGTGAGCGCGGCTAGGCGGCGATGCGGACCGGCAGGGTCTCGTAGCCCTTGACGAAACTCGAATATACCCGCTTCGGTTCGCCGATCACTTCAATATCATCGTACCGCTTGAGGATTTCTTCCCAGATAATCTTCAGTTGCAATTCCGCCAGCCTGATCCCGACGCAACGGTGGATACCGAAACCAAACGAAAGGTGGGTGCGGGGGCGGGCGCGGTCGATGATGAACTCATAGGGACGGTCGATCACCTCCTCGTCGCGGTTGCCCGAGACGTACCACATCACGACCTTGTCGCCCTTCCTGATCTGACGCCCACGGAATTCGATGTCTTCGAGCGCAGTACGGCGCATATGCGCCAGCGGCGTCTGCCAGCGGATCACCTCGGGCACGAAGCTGTCGATCAACTCGGGGTTATCGCGGAGCTTACGATACTGGTCGGGATTCTTGTTCAGCGCATAGACGCTGCCGGAAAGCGTGTTGCGGGTGGTGTCGTTGCCGCCGACGATCAGCAGGATCAGATTGCCGAGGAAATTCTTCGGGTCCATGTCGCGCGTCGCGTCGCTATGCGCCATCATCGACAACAGATCGCTCTTCGGCGGCTGGTTGATGCGCTCCTTCCACAATCTTGCGAAATAGGTCGCGCATTCCAGCAGCTCAGCCTGCCGCTGGTCCTCGGTCTCGACCAGGCCGCCGGGATGCGGAATCGTGGTCGCGATGTCGGACCAGCGCGTCAGCTTGCGGCGATCTTCCCAGGGGAAGTCGAACAATACGGCGAGCATCTGTGTGGTGAGCTCGATCGAGACCTGATCGACCCAGTCGAACACCTCGTTCTTTGGAAGATTGTCGAGGCATTCGGCGGAGCGCTTGCGGATGTTGATCGCGAGCTGGTCCAGATGCGTCGGCGTGAACATCGGCGCCACCGTCTTGCGCTGCGCGCTATGGCGGGGCTGGTCCATCGCAATGAAGCTTTCGCGGCGAAGGTCGGGCGGGACGTCGCGGATGGTGATGCCGCCGAGCGAGGCCGCCGACGAGAACACCGCGTGGTTGGTCTCGACGTCCATGATGTCGTTGTACTTGGTGACCGACCAGTACGGGCCGAACATGCTGTCCTTGCAGTAATGCACCGGGTCTTCCCGGCGCAGCCGGTCGAAATACGGCCAGAATGAATCGTTCTGGAACAGTTCGGGATTGCCGACATCGAAATCCGCCAGCGGCATCGACTGTGCCGTGTCGCGCGCGGCGCGCAGATGAGAATCTCCGGCGAGATCGATGGTTCCGTGCATGAGCCGTTCTCCCTGAATTCCCCGTGCGAAGCATGCCGAACGGGTGATGTTTTACCCTATTACATCCCGAGCTGTGCCCCAGCGCAAGGGCGAGTTGGGCTCATTTGGCTGCAGCGCAGTACGCCCGATCTTGGGCGGCCGCACGTATTTCGGCGCGTGACAAGCTTAGCTTCGAAGATTAGAGCCCGATTCTGATTGGATCAGAACCGGACTCTAGGCTTTTGTTTTGACGCGTTTTCTTGACGCGAACCGGTGTCCACTTCGCTCGAAAACGCTATAAGTCTGTTTGAAACAACGTTTAATTCGCCGGGAGGCGGCCATGATTCCCAACGCCCATCGGATGTTCAACTTCGATCTTGGCGAGACTGCGGACGCGATCCGCGAGACCGTGCATGCGTTTTCGCAGAACGAAATCGCCCCGCGCGCCGCCGAGATCGACCGCAGCAACCAGTTCCCGCGCGACCTCTGGCCGAAGATCGGCGCGCTCGGCCTGCACGGCATCACGGTCGAGGAGGAATATGGCGGCGCGGGTCTCGGTTATCTCGAGCACTGCATCGCACTGGAAGAGATGTCGCGGGCGTCAGCCTCCGTCGGACTGTCCTATGGCGCGCATTCCAACCTCTGCGTCAACCAGATCCGCCGTAACGGCAACGAGGCGCAGAAGCGGAAGTATCTGCCGAAATTGATCTTCGGCGAGCATGTCGGCTCGCTCGCGATGTCGGAGCCGGGCGCGGGCTCGGACGTGGTCTCGATGAAGACCCGCGCCGAGAAGAAGGGCGATCGCTTTGTGCTGAACGGCAACAAGATGTGGATCACCAACGGTCCGGAGGCGGACACGCTCGTGGTCTATGCCAAGACCGACGCCAGCGCCGGCCCGCGTGGCATCACCGCCTTCCTCATCGAAAAGGGCATGAAGGGATTTTCCACCGCGCAAAAGCTCGACAAGCTCGGCATGCGCGGCTCCGACACCTGCGAGCTGCTGTTCGAGGATTGCGAAGTGCCCGAGGAGAATGTGCTGAGCGAGGTCGGCCGCGGCGTCAACGTGTTGATGTCCGGCCTCGACTATGAGCGCGCGGTGCTGGCGGCGGGTCCGATCGGCATCATGCAGGCCTGCATGGACGTGGTGCTGCCTTACGTGCACGAACGCAAACAGTTCGGCGAGCCGATCGGCAGCTTCCAGCTGGTGCAGGGCAAGATCGCCGACATGTACACCACCATGAACGCCTCGCGCGCCTATGTATACGCGGTGGCCAAGGCCTGCGACCGCGGCGAGACCACGCGCGAGGACGCCGCCGGCGCCATCCTCTACGCCGCCGAGAAGGCGACGCAGTGCGCGCTCGACGCCATCCAGCTGCTCGGCGGCAACGGCTATATCAACGACTACCCGACCGGGCGGCTGCTCCGCGACGCCAAACTCTACGAGATCGGCGCTGGCACCAGCGAAATCCGCCGCATGCTGATCGGGCGGGAGCTGTTCGAGAAGACGGCGTAGCTCCTACGCGTTCTCCTCGCTCTTTCGGGGAGAAGGTCGGGATGACGGGCTCTCTCAACGCAGGTGATCCAATGTGGCGCGACGGCTCCGCCCAACCTCAAACCCGTAAGCTTCGACGCACCTGTGGGACTTGGGTCACACAACGGCCGGCAAATCTGTGGTTTGATCCGCTACTGTTCGCGCTGGAGTTGAGCCATGAATCAGATGAGCTGGCCGCCGCAGGTGCCGCCACCGATGCCTTTGTCCGTGCCGCCGCCGATGCCGGTGGCGTTTTCGGGCAGCCGCGGCGAATTCTTCGATCTGGTCAAGCGCGGCGCCGGGCTGGAATTCGTCACCCTCGGCTTCTATCGGTTCTGGCTGCTCACCGACATCCGCCGCCATCTCTGGGCCAATACCCATGTCGATGGCGATGCCGCGGAATACACCGGCCGCGGCAAGGAATTGCTGATCGGATTTTTGGTCGCGCTCGCGATCCTGGTGCCGGTCTATCTCGGCTATTTTCTGATCGGCCTTGAGGCCGAGCATATCCAGGCGTTTGCCAGTATTCCGCTGGTCGCCTTCTTCTACGTGTTCGGGCAGTTTGCGATCTACCGCGCGCGGCGCTACCGGCTGACGCGCACGGTGTGGCGCGGCGTGCGGCTCTGGATGACCGGCTCGGGCTGGATCTATGCCTTGCAGGCATCCCTGTGGGGCCTGCTGTCGGCGGTGACTCTCGGCCTGGCGCTGCCGTGGCGCACCGCCGCACTCGAACGCTACAAGATGCGCCACACCTTGTACGGCGACCTGCAGGGCAGTTTTGAGGGGCGCGGTTGGGAGTTTTTCAAGCGTGGCTGGTGGCTGTGGCTGCTCACGCCGATTGCGCTTTACGTGTTCCCGCTCGCGCCGTTCATCTACGGGGCCTTCAAGGCGATCGAATGGCGCTGGTGGCTCTCGGGCATTCGGTTCGGCGGCGTGCGTGTGGAATCGTCCTTGCCCAAGAGCGCGCTGATCGGCCTGTACTGGAAAGTCATCGGCTGGATTGTGGTGCTCGGATTGGTGTTCTCGGCCTACCTGGCGCTGTCGGCGGTATTGGTCGCCAGCATGAGCGGCGATGCGTTCAGCGAATTCTTCAAGTCGCAGGAATTCATGAAGAGCATTCCGCTTCTGGTGCTCGCGGGCATCGGCTACCTGGTGTTTGCGCTGGCGATGAATATCGTGATCCGGGTCTATCTTTTGCGTGATCTCTGGGTCAGGGTGCTCGGATCGGTCAATGTCAGGGGTATTGAGGTTGCCGCCAATGTTTCGGCGCGCGGCGGAATGGCCAGCGCGCTCGGCGAAGGATTTGCCGACGGCCTTGATGTCGGCGGCTTCTAAGGCTTCAGAGTCCTGATGGTCATGGATAGCGACGTACCAACGCCCGCAAAATCGACCACGCTCGGTTCGCTGGCCTATTTCGACGGAACGTCGAGCCGGCGACGCATGGTGACGCTCCGCCTTGCCGACCGGCTCGAAATCAACGAGGGCGAACAAGCGCTGGCGGCGTGGGCCTATGTCGACATCCGTCGCGCCGACAGTCCGGCCGGTATGCTGCGCCTGAGCTGTCTGACCGCGCCTGCACTGGCGCGACTTGAGGTTCGCGACACGGAGCTTGCCAACGAGCTCGTCTCGCGCTGCACCAAAATAGATGACCACATGATCGGCCGCCGCGGCGTTGCCGCCATCGTCGGCTGGTCGCTCGCGGCCGCAGCTTCAATCGTTGCCGTCGTGCTGTTCGGACTTCCGCTCGCGGCCGATCGCCTCACGCCGCTGGTGCCTGAAGCGTTCGAACGGCGGCTCGGCGACGTCGCAGACAGTCAGGTCAAGACGATGTTCGATGCCAAAGTGTGCGATAATGCCGCCGGCCAGAAGGCTTTCGTCAAACTCGTGACCGCGCTTCGGGAATCCGCGGGTCTCGACACGTCGGTGCAGTCGGGCGTGCTGTCGAGTTCGGTTCCGAATGCCTTCGCGCTGCCGGGCGGCAAGGTCTATCTGTTCAACGGATTGTTGGCGAAGGCCGAGAACGCCGATGAGATCGCGGGCGTGCTGGCCCATGAGCTCGGCCATCTCAAGCATCGCGACAGCATGCGCGGGTTGATCCATGATGGCGGCACCTCGTTCCTGATCGGATTGTTGTTCGGCGATATCACGGGCTCCAGCGCGCTGATTTTCGGCTCGCGCACGCTGGTGACGTCGTCCCATTCGCGCGAAGCCGAGACCGACGCCGACAGTTTTGCGATCGAGGTCATGCACCGGCTCGGCCGGCCGGCGAAGCCGACCGGGGAATTGCTGCTTCGGGTCACCGGAAAGGAAGGCAAGGGCCTCTCCATCATCTCCACCCATCCGTTGAGCGAGGACCGGCTGGCGAGGATGAGCCGGCAAGACCCGCCGGCCAGCGGTCCGCCGCTGTTGACACCGGAGGAATGGCGATCGCTGAAATCAATCTGCGACGGCAAATCCTGACCCGCTCTGGCTTACCTACGGGCGCTCTTCCGTGATCTCGCTGCTTCGATCGGCGCGGGCGCTACACCGGCCGGCTTCAAGTCCCACACCGCCTGCATGGCCGAGAAGGCTTGTGCAATCATCGGCTCGGGGCGCCGCGACGCCAGGCAAGCGAAACCGAGGTCGCAGGTCAGCGCCACCTTGTCGGCAATTACGAAATTCCGTTTGCTCATGACGCGGTCGAGCACGCTGTCGCGGGCGAGGCCGTTGGCGCGTTCGACAAGGTCAATCATGGTTTCTTCCTGATCGGCGAAGGCGACGCGCTTCGGCGATGAGCCCATAGGCCGGAACACGTCGTCGAGCAACCTCCGCTGCGCCGAGTCATGCGGCGTTCCGATCCAGGGCAGGTCGGCAAGGTCGGCCCAGTCCTTGCCCAGCACCTTGCTGCTCCATTCGCGTGGGGCGATCACGCGGTAGTCGAAGCGCGTCAGCGCCATGAGCTGGAACTTGCCATCGTCGATGGCGCGTTCGGACAATATCCCTGACGTAAGGAATTCGGCGGGCGTGGCGTCGATATAATATCCGACATCGAGCTCGCCTCTGCCGATCTGCGCCAGTACGTCCTCGGTCATGCCGTATCGGAGGAAGACTTCGGTCTTCTTCGAGGAGGTGGCGAGGCTTCGCACGAACGGACCGAGCCGGATCGACTCGGGGTCCAAAATCGTGCCGACGCGCAGCGTCCCCCGCAGCGATTCGCGCAACGAATCCGCCGCCGTCCTGAAATCCGCCGAGGCCGATACCGTCCGATGCGCCAGCGGCAGCAGGGCGGCGCCCGCCTCCGTCAGGGTAAAGCCGCCCGGCGTCCGGTTGAAAAGCTGCAGGCCAGTGCTCTCCTCCAGGCCCTTCAATTGCAGGCTGACGGCAGGCTGGGTGAGGTGCAGCAACGTGGCCGCACGCGAAACCGTGCCTTCGCGGGCCACGGTGATGAAGCAGCGCAGGGCCTGGATCCGCGGCAGGTCGTTCATTTGAGAGACTTATAGCAAGCGCCCATGATGCCCATTAGACAGGATTTGCTCTTGGAAGTCACAACCTTTCATTGATAAAACTTTGCGTTGTCACTGAAAAAAGTGGATAGGATAGGGCCTGGCGGGATGTTCAACCGGCGCGCGAGCGGCTAGCGGAGGTAGCGAAGACTTGGCCGAATCTGCCCTGCGGGCAACTTCCCGATCAGCCGTGAATTCTCTGCCGTCATTGCTGTCGAGCCAACGGGTCGCGCGAATGCGCGCCCGATGACAGGCTCCGCGAAGCAATCCATCTGTCCGCGCCCGCTGAAACATCGATTGCTTCGTCGCTTTGCTCCCTTGCGCAAACGCTTCGCGTTTGTCGCAGGCAATGACGGGGTGGGGCCACGGCCCGGACGGGATCCATCACTGCGGCAGGTTATTGACCTTGCGCACCCAGGTGCGAACGTCGGCCAGCACATCCGGCAGCAGCGGCTTGACCTCCTGAACGGTCATGCCGGGCTTGATCCGGGGATCGTAGAGCAGGTTGAGCAGATATTGGTCGTAGACATCGAAATAGCCCATCGACACATTGTCGTTGAACATGGTCCAGGGCACGGTCGAGGTATCGTTGATCGGTCCAAGCGACTGCAGCAATTCCTCATAGGCGCAGTCGAAGAAGACGAAGTCGCCATTGTCGACGGTGAGGATCACGTCGGAATGCTCGATTTCGAATTTCTCGTTTTTGCGAAAGCCGGACAGGCATTGCGGGTCGAGCGAAGAGCGAATCTCGCGCGCCCGCTCACTACCGTAGAAGGTCGCGATGGTGCGCTGGAGATCGCGGTCGCGCACCAGCTTGACCTGCACATTGGCGTCTTCGCTAGTTTCGGCCATCGCGATGTCGAGGTGCTGAACGTGCGCGGCGATATCGGCCACGATCTTCGCAAGCTGCGCCTTGCGGTCGGCACGCGTGCCGTCGGCAAACACGCGCACCGGCCCGTCATATTTGCGGATGCGGTCGACCCTGCCGGCGAGATGATATTCGGCGCCGAAGGCGATCTTCAGAAAGCCTTCGATGATCTCGCTGTCGGTGAAAATCTTTTTCTCGGCGCGCTGACGCTGCGCGATGGCGGGAATATCGGCGAAGGCCGTGCACGGCACGAAGGTTTCGCCGAGCGTTGCGGCGCTCAGGGCAGCCGCTAGCGTCCGTACATACAGGAATCGGCGGGGCGTGCGCATTTCAAACGACGCTGCAGCAATTGGCGCGTGCGTGCAAGGCTTGAAAGGCCCGATCACGCGCTTGCGCGCGTGACCGCCCAATTCCGGGATGGCTAGCCTAATTCCTCACGATAACCGGGGTGCCGATGCGGACGCGGCTATAGAGGTCGGTCACGTCCTCGTTGGTCATGCGGAAGCAGCCGGACGAGACCGCCTGGCCGATTGTCTCGGGCTCGTTGGAGCCGTGGATGCGGTACAGCGTCGATCCCAGATATATCGCCCGCGCGCCGAGCGGGTTGTCGATGCCGCCGACCATGTGGCGCGGCAGGTCGGGCCGGCGCCGCAGCATCTGAGCCGGCGGTGTCCAGCTCGGCCATTCCTTCTTCGCGGTGACGCGGTGGGTTCCGCTCCAGCGGAAGCCGTCCCGGCCGACACCGATGCCGTAGCGGATCGCCTGGCCGTTGCCGAGCACGAGATAGAGCCGGCGCTCGGCAGTGTCGATGTAAATGGTACCGGGGGCAAAATTGCCGGCAAAGTTTACGGTCGTGCGCGGGATCGGGCTCGATCCGCTGGGCATGCCGGGCCGAAAGAAACCGGGGCCGCCGCCCATGATGTCGCGCGTATCTTCAAAGAAAGGTTGGAAGAGATTTTGGGCCTGTGCGTGGCCGGCCCCCGCCAGCATCGCGATCGCCGCAAACAGCAAAGCAAAAGCCCGGATCATTGTTCTCCCTCGCGAAAATCTGAATAAGCAGGTCGAGACAGGCCATAATTGCGGCGGTCGTGCAAGCAACGAGCCCGTGACCACAGCCATTTTGAAACACCGCGGTTAAAAAAGACAACATGCCCTACACGATGGCTGCATTGTTCCGCTAAACCTTTGACGAAACGTGCGAACAATGTTTGATCGTCAGCGGCTCTTAAGAACGAAGCGCGAAGGGGAATGAGACCATGAACGGTGCGGAAAGTCTGGTGCGGACATTGGTCGCGGGCGGGGTGGACGTTTGCTTCACCAATCCGGGCACCTCGGAGATGCATTTCGTCGCCGCACTGGATCGGGTCGAGGGGATGCGCTGCGTGCTCGGTCTGTTCGAGGGCGTGGTGACGGGGGCTGCCGACGGCTATTACCGCATGAAGGGCACGCCGGCATCGACGCTGTTGCATCTCGGGCCCGGCCTCGCCAACGGTCTTGCCAACCTGCACAATGCCAAGAAGGCCAATTCCGGCATCGTCAACATCGTCGGCCAGCACGCGACCTATCACATCGGCTACAACGCCCCCCTGACATCTGATATCGAAGGGCTGGCGCGGCCGATGTCGTCCTGGGTGCGGACCTCGCCGGATGCCAAATCCGTCGCCGCCGATGGCGCCGCGGCGATCGCCGCCGCGAAGAGTTCGCCGCCGCAGATCGCCACCCTGATCCTGCCCGCTGACACGGCCTGGAACGAGGCCGACGGCATCGCGCAAGTACCGGCAGAAAGCCAGCGCGCCAATTATTCTGCGCAGGCCGTCGACCATGCCGCGAAGGTTTTGCGGAGCGGCGGCGCGTCGACGCTGCTCTTGATGACCGGCAGCGCGCTGACCGAGCACGGGCTGGCGCTGGCCGCCCAGATCGCGGGCAAGACCGGTTGCAAGGTGATGGGCCAGACCTACAATCCGCGCATGGCGCGCGGCAGGGGCCGGTTCGCGATCGACCGCATTCCTTACGTGATCGAGCAGGCGCTGCCGATCCTGAAGGATTTTAGGAATATCGTACTGGTCGAGGCCAACGACCCGGTGGCGTTCTTCGCCTATCCGAACAAGCCGAGCATGCTCAAACCCCAGGGCTGCGAGGTTCATCGCATGACCACGGGCGCAGAAAATTCGGTCGCTGCGCTGGAGGCGCTGGCCGGTGCGCTTCACGCGCAGCCGGCCGACCGGCAGCCGCAAAAGATGGTCGAGATCGCCAAACCGACCGGCGCGCTGACGCACGCCTCGATCGCGCAGGCGATCGCGATGGCGATCCCGGAAAACGCCATCGTGGTCGATGAATCCATCACCACCGGCCGCGGTTTCTTTCCGCCGACGGCCGCCGCCGCCCCGCATGACTGGCTGCAGAACATGGGCGGCTCGATCGGCTTCTCGACGCCGGTCGCGACGGGTGCCGCGGTGGCATGCCCGGACCGCAAGGTGATCTGCATGGTCGGCGACGGCAGCGCGATGTACACGTTGCAATCGCTGTGGACGCAGGCGCGCGAAGGCCTCAACGTCGTCACGATCGTATTCGCCAATAAGATCTATCAAATTCTTCGCGGCGAATTCGACGGCGTCGGCGCCGGCGAGCCGGGACAGCGCGCGCAAGACATGCTCAAGATCGACCGTCCCGACCTGGACTTTGTCGCCCTCGCCAAGGGCATGGGCGTGCCGGGCCGCGCGGTCGCCAATGCCGACGACTTCAACAAGGCGCTGGCGGAAGCTGTCGCCGAACCGGGGCCGCGGCTGATCGAAGTGCAGATGTAGAGAACAATTGTTCGAAGTTTGAGAAAGCCGGAACGCCGAATAAGATCGTCATTGCGAGGAGCGCAGCGACGAAGCAATCCATTCCTCCGCTTGTGGCACTATGGATTGCTTCGCTACGCTCGCAATGACGGCATGTGTTTGTCGGAGGCCAGATGCAGACCGAACTGAACAAGGTCGTCACCGCACTTCACGAGTTTTACGCACGCGAAACTTTCCTGCTCGAACGGGATGTCGGCGAGCGCGCGCTGACGCATCGGCTCGCGGTGCAGTTCGAAAAGCATTTCCCGGGCTGGGAGATCGACTGCGAATACGACCGGCTCGGCGACCGCACGCTGCGGCTGCCGCACGGATCCACCGTCTCGACCGACGATCACCTGGCCAAATCCATCTATCCCGATATCGTGGTGCACCAGCGCGCCATTCCCAACAATCTGCTCGCGGTCGAGGTGCGCAAATCGGCCAATCATCAGCCGCTCGAACATGACCAGCACAAGCTGCGCGCACTGACCGATCCGCATTTGTGGTTCGCCTACTGGATCGGTGTGCTGCTGACGCTGGGCAAGACCCACGTTACGATGTCGGAGGTTTATTCCAGCGGCGTTCTCGACCAGGCTCTGTCCGGCTGGTTCGCGCAGCGGCTGAAGGATGCAGGGCTAAGCGCAGGATGAAGCCTGCAAACGGAGAACTTTGATGACGCTCACCCGATCAATCCTGGCCATCGCATTTGTCGCCGTCGCACAGCACGCTCTGGTGCAGCAGGCCGCGGCGCAAGCTCCCGCGCCCGACCTCGAAGCCATTTTGGCCCATCCCAAAATCGCGAAGTCGCTCGACGACATCAAGGCCGACGACGAGCGGACTTTTGCCGAGCAGAAGCGCATCACCGAAATCCCGGCGCCGCCGTTCAAGGAAAAAGTCCGTGCCGAATATTTTCAGAAGCGGATGCAGGAGCTCGGCTTCAAGGATGCGTCGATCGATGCCGAAGGCAATGTGATCGCGCTACGCAAGGGCAGCGGCGGCGGCCGGCCCAAGCTCGTGGTTTCCGCGCATCTCGACACGGTGTTTCCCGAAGGCACCGACGTTACGGTGAAGGAAAAAGACGGCGCAATCGTAGCGCCAGGCATCGGCGACGATTCACGCGGCCTTGCGGTGCTGCTGTCGTTGATCAAGGTGATGAACGAAAACGGGATCGCGACCGTGGGCGACATCCTGTTCGTCGGCACCGTCGGCGAGGAAGAGCTCGGCAATCTGCGCGGCGTGAAGGCGCTGTTCCGCGATCACACCGATATTGACGGCTTCATCTCGATCGACGGGCTCGGCATCACCCGCATCGTTAATCAGGCGACCGGCAGCCATCGCTACGAGTTCACCTTCAAGGGCCCCGGCGGGCACTCGTTCCAGGAATTCGGACTGCCGAGCGCGACGCATGCCATGGGCCGGGCGATCGCTAAAATTTCCGAGCTGCAGCCGCCGTCCGATCCGAAGACCACCTTTACCGTCGGCACCGTGACCGGCGGCACCTCGGTCAACGCCATCGCCGCCGAAGCGCGGATGGCCGTCGACATGCGCTCGAATTCGACCGAGGAACTACTCAAGCTCGAGGCGCGGCTGATCGAACTCGTGAAGGAAGCGGTGGCGGATGAGAACGCGCGCTGGAAGTCCGACAAGATGACGGTCGAGGCGAAACTGATCGGCGACCGGCCGGCGGGCATTGTCGCGATGGATTCACCGATCGTGCAGGCCACCCAGCGCGCCGTCTCTGCCGTTAACAAGGGGCCGCGGCCGACCTTTGCCGGCTCCTCCACCGATTCCAACATCGCGATGTCGCTCGGCATTCCGGCCGTCACCATCGGCGGCGGCGGCGAGGGCGGCAACTGGCACTCGCGCAATGAGTGGTACAAGCCAACCAACGCCTGGTACGGCCCGCAGAACGCCCTGTTAACCGTCCTGATCCTGACCGGCCTCGATGGCGTGACCAAACCGGCGCTTGCGGTGCGAAACGCCGCGAAATAGGCGGCTGAATTGTCCCCAGCGCCGTTAACCATGCCCCCGATTGGACAAATTGTCGGCCAATTGCGGCCAAAGCGGTAACTGAAAATTCCCGTAGTAATACCGGCGTAGGGGATTTTGGTATGGCGTACAGGATCGTGGCGGAACGCAAGGACGAGACCGTCAGGATGGACCGAAGCAGCATGCTGGTGGCTGTCGCCAAAGCGCGGGTCTGGGCCAGCGAGGGGTGGAAAGTCACCATCATCGTCGGCGACGAAAACGAGATCGCACCGGCCGACGCGCGCCGGCTTTCCTTCGTCTGATCGAAGATTTTTGGCCGTCTCTCCGACGGCCTCCAAATAGAGTGGAACCGGGAACCCGGGCCGACGTTACACTTGCGGGCAGGCTTTTTGGAGCAATGCCATGCAGTGGCGGTCTCCAACCACAGGCGCCGACGAAATGCGCGGCACCAGCGATAACGACATTTCCTACGCAACCGGATGGACCATCAGCGGGCTGGCGACGCTCGGCACCATCGTGGCGATCTGGGTGCTTGGGATCTGATCTAACTCTATCGCTGCGCGACCGGCGTGCCGCCGGTCACGAGCAGTCCTGCCTTGCGCCCGATTAACACGCCGAGCACCACCAGCAGGCATCACACCGGAAAGACAAACAGCGACAGGGTCCCGCCTCCTCGGGGTCAGTGCGCAGCAGCCCTTCGACGAAGCCGATCGGCGCGAGCAAGCCGACTGCGCCGCCGGTGAGGGTGGCGACGGTTAGGACGAGCTCCTGGGCGGTCACGTGACTCTACGGCGATCCGGTTTGCGGAATCGGCATCGGCGCTCGTACTGAAAAGTGAAGTCTGCGAATTAGCCGCACACTCCATCTTCTCTTCCGTGCCGCCGCTCGGCGATCGGTGCAGGACTGGCTGCGACTGATTCCGCGCGTAATTCTGCGATGACCTTGTCGCGACGGGCCGTGGATGGCTTCCAAAGCAGCTTTGCGGTCGGGTGCGTTTTGTGAAGTTGATGTGACGGAGGATTTCAGGTCGTACGCCTTAATTATTAACGGCCAAGGAGCTTGATCTTAGCCGGCACTTACAGTTAATCTTTAAAATACAATTAAAGCCTTTAAATTTAACTAGTGCGTAGGGTGGCAAAATGCGTTCAAGTACTTTGAGTTTCGGTATTGCCGCGCTGCTGTTAAGCGCAAACGTTGCGTCCGCGGACGTTTACATGACCGCGAATTTTTCTGGCGCGATCAATCCGGGCCCCGCTAACGTAAAGGCGCCTTTTAGCGGAAATGGTTTCACTCAAAGTGACCCGCTCTCGGGAAGCTTCGTTTTCGACAGCTCGCTAATCCCGGCGTCCGGAACAGTGAACGTCTTCTATTCGAGCTTTCCCGATATCGCCGCCATCGCGCCTGCGACAGCATTCAATCTCACGCTGAATGGGCTCAGCTTCGATTTGTCCGACAATATCAACGCGGAGACCTCGGCAGGCATTCGGTACAACAACGGCGTCTTCGGCGGATTCAACTTCATCACCAATTTCAGCTTCCAGTCAAAAGACTATCAATTCCGCATCGAGGGAACTGCCATTACCGTCAGACTGGTCGACCCCAACACCGGATTTGCGATAGGCAACAAGTTGATCAATGCCCACATCGACCTCGGTCTGACCAATGTGGCGCCATTTGATCCGAACGCCGTCACACCGGCCGTCCCTGAGCCCTCCACCTGGGCGATGATGATACTCGGCTTCGCCGGTGTCGGGTTCATGGCGTATCGCCGACGCAACAGGCTTCAGCACGTCGCGTAGTCTCTAGGATCGAGCGGCTAATGGAAGAAGCCCAACGCTTCAAAGAAGCGGCGGGTCAATTGCCACGAGCATAGCCCTGGAATTGCGTCCACGACGTGCCGACAAGCTGAGGCGACCGCTTACATCAACGAGTGGCTGACCTCGCCCGGACTGCAGCCTCCGAAGGCGTTGAAGAATTTGGTCGGCGCTCGTGAGAAGTGAGGCGCTTCAGGTGGGCGGCCGCTTTGGCTGTCCGCGCTTTAAAGCTCGTCTAGGCGTGCGCTTCGCAGCAACAGCGCGCGGACGGCGGTGGACACACCACTGACCGACCTTGGGCCTGCTCCGCGCGCGGCAACTAATTGCTTGGGTAAGGAACCAATGTAGTGACATCTACTTACTATTGCCTCGACAACTATTTCTGGGGACCGAACATGAGAACATCTGCATTGGCTCTTTTCCTGCTGATGGCGATCTCTCTCTTGCCCAGTCCAGCTACATCTCAGGGCTTGGAAATTGGTCCTGGTGGAGTTCGTGTCTACGGGCACTGCGATCAGCTGAGGCGTTCCTGCGAGCGCGGCGAAGGCGGTTGCCGCCGATATCGGGAAACCTGCGAAAGGCGGGTTCGACGCAATGGCCTATGTGAAGAATTACGAGCGGCTTGCCTGAACAAGGACAGGTTGGGCGAACGAGGCGAGGGAAATTGCCGACGGTATCGCGAGACCTGTCGGTGACGTCGTCTTATCGTCAGCGCTGATCCACTGGCAGGTGACCCTTGTCCCGCTTGAGGATAATGCATGGTTGAGCGTGTCACGCTGATTACCGGTGCATCGGCGGGAATAGGCACCGCGTTGGCGCGCGTTTTCGCATTAAACGGGCATCGATTGGCCCTGGTCGACCGACGCGGGGATCGCCTGACGACGTTGGCGAGCGAAATCGTCGCGGCTGGCGGCACGGCGCCGATCTTAATTTGTTGCGACCTTGAACACCCCAAGGCCTGCGACAGCATTGCCTCGGCTCTAGCCGCCGAAGGCGTGGAGGTCGAGTTCGTCGTCAACAATGCGGGGTTCGGTCTTTTCGGCTATGCGATCGAACTGGATCGGGCAGAGCAGCTCGGCATCATCGCCGTCAACATCGTCGCGCTGACCGATTTGTCGTTGCGGTTTTCCGAGAGCCTGATCCGGCATCGTGGCGGCATCCTCAACCTTGGTTCGCTTGCCGGTTTTCTGCCGGGCCCAGGGATGGCGGTGTACTATGCGTCCAAGGCTTATGTCCTGTCATTCAGCGATGCGCTGCGCCAGGAGCTCGCTCCACGCGGAGTGCGCGTGACGACGCTCTGTCCCGGTTCGGTGTCGTCGGAATTTCAAGCGCGGGCCGGGATTGAACCCGGATTCGAGCATGAAATCCTGAACGTCTCGGCATCTGATGTCGCGCAGGCGGGGTATCGCGGATTGATGCAGAATAAACGCGTCGTGCTGCCCGGCCTCGGCATGAAGATCGTTCCGGTTCTGCTGCGGCTGTTTCCGCGCGGGTTTATCCTGGCGGCAATCGGTCGCATTCAGCTACGAAAACGCGGATAAGGTTGCGCCGTCCTCGTGGCGCGTTCGGGCCGGCCACCACTGCAGCGTCATTCGCCACGATAGCCACGGGACGTTCTTCGCTACGCGGCGGATTTTACAGGCTCGCACGCCGTGAGCCGGATTTTGCCGGATCGCGTGAAGCGGAAATGCGTTCTCATCGTCCTTCCGTCGTAACCGCGATAGTCCAGTGATACGCCGTCCTCTTCCGGCATCAATGCGTCGATCGCGAACGCGTCATTTCCCGCCCTGGCGAGCCGTGGCCGCCAATATCGTTCCATCTCTGATCGACCGTTGAAGCTGCCGCCCTCGCAGCATTCCACGGTGGCCGCATCGTCGTACAGGTCCAATAGTGCATCGAGGCGCCGCTGCTTACAGGCATCAATCCAATCAACGACAATACCCATTGCATCGAAACGGTTATTCGCATTTGCCATGTCCGGTCCCTCCCGCGGATTACTAACGGCAAAGCGAATGAACACGTTGTGAACCAAACGTTCAGGCGCGGTTAGGAGGGTTCCGTATATGGAACTACCGGCCGTTCCAAACGCATTTTCGCCAAACTATTATTGGCTCCTGATTGCGGGGCAGGATTTAAATCGGAGTCCTGCATGCTCAAACAAATCCTCGTTGCGTCTGTCCTTGTTGTAACCGGGTCTATCGCTTCGGAAGCCCGTCCTTCCCGCACCGCTCAAATACCCGAATGCAATGTGACCATGCCCTGCGACTTCTCGTTTTCGCAGCCCCGTCGTGAGCGGATTAGTTCTTACACAGGTCAAGCGACCGCACAGAGTTACCGTCGCGAATTGGCGGACGTGAGTGTCGATCGCGGTCAAACTGTCGGCGGTCGTCCGGCCGGTTGTCCCCGCTCGTTCTGCGGCTGCGGTGCGTCTATACGTGTTTTCGGCCGGATCGTGCCTGGTCTAAATCTCGCATCCAACTGGCTGCGCTTTCCACGGACATCGCCAGCACCCGGAATGGTCGCTGCGCGACGTGGGCACGTTTTCGTTCTAGAGCGACATGTCGAAGGCGATACGTGGATAGCATACGATGCGAACTCGGGCGGCCACGCAACTAGAATCCATGCGCGCTCGTTGCGCGGGTATACGGTTGTTAACCCGCACGCCGCTTGAAGCAATTGAGTCTCCCCACGTGAATCCAACTGCGCGGTCGACCGGAATTGGCGCAGCCGCGCTGGCAAAAGAAAAGCTCTCGGTAGAGCGACCTTTGTCGTGCCGCCATGAAGAAGGAGGTCAAGAGATCGGCTGGACCCAAGCGGGGAGGCGTCGCTCGCGCCACAGGAACGAAAATCTGCGACCCGCATTGGATCGTGTGTCGCATATCCCCGATGCGACAGTGACTGAGAGGACCTCAGCGCCGCCGCTGGGGCCCTTTCTGGATGGCCTGGAACATAGGCTCCGCTGCGAACGTGGAGCGCGTTTAAAACGCCCGGCGCCGCGGCGGCGGACCGGGTTGCGGGTGGCGCGCACGGGTGAGGAGTTCGGAAATAGCGATCACCGCGGCGCCCGCGATGATGGTGATGGCCGCCATCACAAGAAGGGTTTTAAGCATGGTTCGCTCCCGGAAAGTGCCGCTACCACGACACGCCGCGAATCGTGTTCCGGCAAGACGGGCAAACTACGGGCCGCGACTTATTGGCAGCCTGCCCGAGTGAGTCTGGTGCCGGACAGACGGCGATCCGGCACGGGATTTCAATGGCCCTCGGGAACGAGGATCACGGGCATGCCAACACGACGGCGCATCAAGCACGAGAAGACTTTCGAGGAACGGCTGGCGGAAGAAGCCAAGCGCTTCAGAGAGGCGGCAAGGGAGGCACAGCCCGGCATGGCCCGGGAACTGCTCTTGCGGCGGGCGCGACAGATGGAAGCCGCATCTCGGCTAAACGAATGGCTCCGCTCGCCCGGCATGAGGGCGCCGGAGTAAGGCCACTCGGTTTGGCCCACTCGATTTGGCCTCTCTCATCCTGTGGCGGCCGCAACGGACGGCTCAAGGGGAACAGGACGTTCTTGACAGGGTTGCTCCGTCAGAGGAGGTCCCCATGACCGAAAAACCCACGCATGAATAGCTTGAGGAATTGAAAAGGCTCAGCCGAGAGGCCCGCGTCCCCGACCAGTCCGAAATCGTGACCTCGAAGCAAGAGGCCGAAATTCGCATCCGCGACCTGAAGGAAAAAGCCCGCATCGAATAGGATCAGCCGATTTCGATGGGCTGGTACGCGAAGGCCGGTGGCGCGACCGGTTCTGCGAGGCCGGCGAGGACAAGAGCCAGTCCGCGGACTCCGGCAAATGGTACAAAGCCGCAGCCAAAGCATAAAATGCCATCTCACGCTCAACGGTCCAACTCACGTCGTAAGCCGGAGCCTGCTGTTGCGGCAGCAACGTCATCGAATACAGGAGTGGCCGATCGGCTCGACAGGGTACTTTCCCCAGACGACCTGCTTTCAACAGCCCGTCCTGAGACCGCCCGGTCAACGGCCGGCATCCATCGCGATCGAATGGCTGCACCTGTGATCGGCGCAGCAGATCAAGATCCTGCTAACGCCGAATTCGCGCATCTCTCCATGATTATTTTCTGCGGCCGTTCGTCGCTCCGAGCATGGCGCTGCTCACGCCGAGTTCAACGACCGGCTTGGCGCTAAAACTAACCAACGATTGATTTGCAAAGAGCACGAAGAACAATAGAAAGTTCGTGGGGTAGTCCAACAATCCATTGTCGCCCAGAAAGGTCACAATAAAAGCGACTAAGCACAGGTGGTAGCTCAACAGCATTTGATCTGCATTCCGCCGCATCATGGCGAAAAAGCCTCGCACGGCTGGGATGACTAGAACGCCAACGAACAGGAGCAAGCCGACTAGCCCATATCTGAAGTAGATATATGCGAACTGGCTTTGACTGGCCGGCGCCATCTGCTCAGGGTGCCCGAAAAGCCGTTGCTGTAATGGAGCCTTCGCGACGCGTCCCTTAATTTCTCCGCCTACCTTAGCCGCACTCCGGAATCCGAAACTCTCCAGCAAATTGGATATCTCTCTCGCCCGGTTTACGAAGGAATCGGAAGTGAACCGGAATGATTCCCCATCGAGTGTTTTCCCGTAAAGCGCAAGAGAGGCCATGTTTCTCAAGTCCCATGCGAGCGCGGCTTCAGAATGCGTCTCGTCCGGCAGTGGACTTTTGAAATTGAGGCCAACGAAACCTATGGCAAGAATGGCTGCCATGATCGCGATCGGAAGCCGAATGCAGCGCCAGCGCATTTTCAAGGCCGCTATCGCCGCCGCGTAGGAGAGAATGCCGAAATACACTATGAGCTGAGAGAGAGCCGCTGTGTAGAAAATGCTCAGTGCAAGTACAAGCAAGCCGACTGCGGTGAAGAGCGCACGCCTAGCGTTGGCGGATACCAAGGCCGTGCACAGAACGGCTGCGCCCAAATTTAGAAATAAGCCAAATCTATTAGGATTCGAAAACCATCCAACGAATGGATTGAATCCGTAGTATGGGTCGTCCTTCCAAAAAGCGTAATCTGGATAGAAAATAAACAGCGCAGCCGAGAAGGCGGTTTGGATCAAAGCGACAGCAACGAATACGCCCAGAATCTGCTGCAGGAGGCTGCGTTTTGTTTCCTCTCCAAGCATGCCGAGCAATGGCACCATCACGGCGTAGAGAACAAGGTTTTTCACCGTAAGCAGCAGGACGCTGTACGTGTCGTAAGCAAACAACTCAACGACTTTGACGGCAACGACCCAAAAGCAGAAGCTTAACAGAATCACGTTGTAAGGCTGCAGCAAGGTGTCGATCTTGCGCGTCTGAATCACGCCTATGTAAAACACGAAGGACAATACAATTGTCCAAACAATATCCTTTTGTAGCTTGACATATGTTGGCGCGATCGAATCGCCATTGCGGTATTCGAAGAGATAAAAAATCCCTTGGAAGCAAAGCGCAAAAAGAGTGAATCCAACAAAGGCCGCCAATAGGACGCGCTCGGCGCCACCGGCTTCTAAAGTACGCATTTTGTTCCCCCGCCCACATTCAGCTACTTCAACCTGTGAGCGAGCGCAAGGAAATCTCCGAAAGTTGGTGCCCGTGTTTCACCGGGGGCCGAGGTGTGACGTCACCTTGCGCGGCGCTTGCCGCACGCGGTGCAGGTAAAAAGACTACTCGATGTCGGAAAGGCGCAGGCTGTCCACCCAGTAATCAGCATCCATCTCAGTCGAATGGCTGCACGTATTGCAGTATACTCAGCACGCCGCGCGCGCCGCTCTCGGAAGGTGGTCTTTTGAGGACGCATTGTGCGGATCTAAAGCAGAACATCGCTGGAACAAAGTCCCCGGATTTCCCGCCTGTTGCTGCTTGGATCTGCCTGAAACTGCCGAATAGGCCGGTACCAAAATATAAAAAGCCCCGATTACGGGGCTTTGAATGGTGGACGCACAAGGGATCGAACCTTGGACCTCTCCCGTGTGAAGGGAACGCTCTCCCGCTGAGCTATGCGTCCGGGAAATGTGGGCAAGCAATGAGCCCGTCAGAGCCCGCGATTTACGAAGGACAAACCCCTGGTGTCAAGCGATCAGTCAGGCCGTAACCTCGCGTTTTCGCACGGAAGAGGGGGTAATTACGCGCCCTGCTGACGGGCGCGGGAGGCGTGCGACTGCAGCGCGCGGATGCGCTCGGCCAGCGTCCCGCCGCCTTCCGACGTGGCGGGGGCCGCACCGGCGACGTCATTGGCGGGCTTGGCCGGCACTTTCGGCACGGCCGGTTCCGCGGCCAGCATGGCCTCGATCGCTGAGTTCGGTCCCTCAAGCTGCATCGCGAGTTTTGCAACTTCGGCCGCGATGTCGTTGATGCGCTCGCGCAAGAGCGCGTTTTCCATCCGCTCGGTCGCCCAGGAGCTTTCGGCCTGCTGCTGGATCGCGTTGATGTCGCGCTGCAGTTTGGCGCGCTCGTCGCGGGCGATGCGAAGCTGCTCTTCGACCGCCGCTTTCTCGGCGCGCAATTTTTCCACGATCGACGACTTGCCGCCGCTGATCGCCGCAATCTCCTCGCGCAGTTCGCGCGCGGCGCGTTCGGCGTTTTCGTTCGCCTGCTTGAGCTGATTGTTCTCGTATTCGCGTTCGGCCAGGATCTTGCCTTGCGTCGCCAGCCGCGCTTCGAGGTCGTTGACGCGGTTGCCGAGCATCTCGGCTTCCTTCATCTGCACGATCAATTGCCGGTCGAGATCGGTGACGCGCTGGCTCAAATTTTCGACACGGCTGCGCGCTTCCATCAGTTCGCGCGTCGCGTGCTCGGAATCGGCGCGCTCCTGCGCGAGGCGGGCCTGGGTTGCCGAAAATTCCTTCTCGGCGTCGCCGACGCGGCCCTTCAGTTCCTCGATCTGCGTGCGCACCGTGACCAGCTCGACCTGGCGGCTGTCGGCCATCATCGAACGGTTGTTCAATTCGTGATTGATCCTGGCGAGTTCGGCCTGCTTGTCGGTCAGCGCCTGTTCGGCATTGCGCAACAGTTCGGTCTTGGCCGCGAATTCCTCTTCGGTGGCGCGTAGCTGCTCTTTCATCGCCTTCTCGCGCGCTTCGAGCGCAAAGATCGTGGCGTTCTTTTCGCCGAGCTCGATCTTCATGCGATTGATCGCATCGCTCTTCTTGCCGAGTTCGGCGAGCTGGCTCGTGGTCTTGTTCTTGAGCTGCTCGACGCTCATTTCGAGCCGTCGCGCCGACATGGCGAATTCCGCGCGCAACTGATCCTTGTCGGCCTGGATTTCGGCCATCGACAGCGGCGTCGCCGCCTCCAGCCGCCGGGTCGTCAGCCGCACCGCGCGGTTATGCACCAGCGGCACGATCATCAGGCCGAACAACATCGAGACCAGAAAACCGATCGCCAGATACATGATCGGCTCGATCATGGATGGTTACTCCACACAGAGAAGGAATCGTTAATAACATTGCCACGCCGGCCCGACCCTGCGCCAGCCCGATGCCGCGTTAACCTGAATCCATCCGGGGAGACTTGGCGTCTATGCTTGAAGATGGGCTTAGAACGGGTTCCAGGTCGCGCGCGGGGTGTATTTGAGATACCCGACATTGGCGCCGAGCCTTAAGCCGATGCCGGAACGGATCGGCACCAGCACGATGTTGTTGGCGGTCAGCGCGGTCATGCCGAAGCCGCCGACGATGTAGGCGGAGCCGTCGATGCCGACGAAGCGCTGATAGATCGCGTTGGTGGCGGGCAGGTTGTAGACCAGCGTCATGGTGCGCGCGCCGTCGCCACCCCAGTCGAAGCCGACCGACGGTCCCTGCCAGTAGACTCTGAGATCGCCGGCATTCTTGGTGTAGAGCGTGCCTTCGCCGTATCGCAGGCCCGCCACAAAAGCGCCTGAGCCCTCTTCGCCCAGCACGTAACCATTGGGCAGGCCCCATTGGCTGACCGCGCGCTCGATGACCGACGCCAGGCCGCGCGAGACGTTGCCGAAGAATTTGTGCCCAGCCGAGACCAGTTCTTCGGGCCCGAAGGTCTCGGGACCCGGCTGGCGCTGCGGAGGCGGGTATTGCCCCGGCGGCGGCTGCTGCGCCGAAGCCGGCACGATCCAGCACATCAGCGCGGCGAACGTCACCGCGGCAAGGCGTGAAGCAAACGTCATGAAAGAACCCCTGGCATCGAAATTCTGGCCGCCGCCTTAACCTGACGCCAACTGCATGGCTCTAGGTTGCGCCCAGTGTCCCCTCGACTCGCATGTTATCGGCACCAACTATGACGGCACAACGGCAGGAAAGATACGGTTCACGCCCCCAAATGGCCGTTTTTGCCTTATTGGCAAGCTTTTTTGTTGTCGTCAGCCTTGATTTTGCCGCGCGCGCTGCAACCACCGAGCGGGTGGTGGTGAACCGCTATTCCGGCCTCGCCATCGGAGGCTTCGATCCTGTCGCCTACTTTACGGAATCCATGGCTCTCGAGGGTTTACCCGATTTCGAGGCCCGCGAAGCTGGCGCCGTCTGGCGCTTCCGCAACGAAGGTAATCGCTCCTCTTTCGTCGCGCATCCGGAAATCTACGGGCCTCAGTTCGGCGGCTATGACCCGGTCGATCTGGGGCGAGGGGTGACCTATGCGGGCAATCCGCGATTTTGGGTGATTGCGGGCCAGCGGCTCTATCTGTTCGGCCGCGAGGACAACCGCGATGCGTTCGCCGCCGAGCCGGCGCGCTTCCTGAAAGACGCCGTCGCGCGCTGGCCGGTGCTGGAGCGAGAGCTGGCGCAGTAGATTACAGACGCCGTAGCCCGGGCGAGCGAAGCGACCCCGGGATAAACTGGCGATAACGTCTCGTATTCGATTTGTCTCGCACGGCCCGCGGGGTCGCTCCGCTCGCCCGGGCTATGATTCCATTGCCTTCGGATCGCCCCAAGCGATGAATTCCGGAACGATGAAGCCCGTCCGTCCCGTGCCAAATTGCAAGGCCGCGCCGCTTGAATCCGTGATCCTGCCGCCGGCGGCTGCGACGACGGCGTGGCCCGCGGCTATGTCCCATTCCGAGGTCGGCGACAGCCGGGGATAAATATCGACGGAGCCTTCGGCCACCCGGCCCAATTTGACCGCCGAGCCAAGCTCGCACCGTACTGCTCCCGGTCTTGCGGCAATAAAGGCTTCGGTCCTGGCATCGCCATGCGAGCGGCTGACCGCCACGGTCCATGGCTGGCCGCGCGGCGGGTACGGGCGGGTACGAATCGGCTCGACGAGCGGCTTGCCCTTGCCGAGCGTCAGCCGCTCGGCGCCCCGTCCGACAATGCCGCGCCAGATCAGCCCGAGCGCAGGTGCGCTGATAATACCAAGCAGCGGCGTCCCCTCGGTCACCAGCGCCAGGTTGACGGTGAATTCGTTGCGGCCGGCGACAAATTCCTTGGTGCCGTCGAGCGGGTCGATCAGGAAGAAGCTTTCCATATAGGGCAGCGCGGACGTTTGGACGCGCTCCTCCGAGAGCGCAGGTATTTCGGGCACTAGCTGGGCAAGGTCCTCGGCGATGATTCGGTCGGCCGCCAGATCGGCCTCCGTTACCGGCGAGCCGTCGGTCTTGCCGGCGACCTTCATGGCGGAACGGTTCACGGCAAGGATGGCGGCGCCGGCCCGGATCACGATCTCGGTCAGCGGTTCGATCAGCGCTGCTGCGGCCTCACGATCGAGCGCCGGCGGACGTGCCTCATTCATGAGCTCGGCCCATTTGCTGTTCGTCCTGCCTTACCATTGCCGCCCCCTGCTGGCAGCACGGGGCTGCGCAGTGTATCAAACCGATAAGCACGCGTGATTCGTAACGGTCCGCCAGCAATTTGCGACTCGGCGGCTTTCCAGGAACCCATGATGTCTGGCACTTCCTCTCCCGGTCCGGCTCCCGATACCCTCGAACTTGCGGCGCTGTTGTGTTCGCGAGTTTGTCACGATCTCATCAGCCCGGTTGGCGCGATCGTCAATGGGCTTGAGGTGCTTGACGACAACCCGAAGCCCGAAGACCGCGATTTCGCGCTCGATCTGATCCGCAAGAGCGCCAAGACCGCCTCCGCACGGCTGCAGTTCTGCCGCCTGGCGTTTGGCGCTGCAGGATCTGCGGGCGCGCAGATCGATCTCGGCGATGCCCAGACCATGGCACGCGGCCACATCGAGGACGGCAAGATTACCATCACCTGGAATCTGCCGCGGCTGTTGCTGCCGAAGAACCGCGTCAAGCTGCTGTTGAACATGCTGATCATCGCGCAGCAAACGATCCCGCGCGGCGGCACGCTGACGATCGATCCGATCGGCGACGGCGAGACGATGGGTTTTCGCGTCACGTCTTCGGGCCTCAATGCCCGCGTGCCGCAGAACATCGCCAATCTCGTGAGCGCGAGTTCGACGGCGACCGTCGATGCGCATGCGGTGCAGCCTTACTATACGCGGTTGTTAGCGCAGGCCTGCGGGCTGAGCGTGACGCTTGCACCCGACGGGGAAAAGGTGCTCGTTACTGCTTCGTGAGCGCGCCACCGCGCCGACATGGTTAATCAACGGTTGAAAACAGGCGGCAGAATTCATTTCTGCCGTCTTATCTCTTTGTTGATCCCGTTCTTTTCCATTTGCTCAACCAATATTAAACGCTTTGCATAGAAGCTGGCCCTGTTCCGTAAGGCGCGTCGATGTCGCGTGCCGGTGCGTACGAAGGCCAGTTTCATGGATGATTTGTTGCGGGAGTTCCTGACCGAGACCAGCGAGAGCCTGGATACGGTCGACAATCAGTTGGTGCGGTTCGAGCAGGACCCGAGCGACGCGAAGATCCTGG
>NZ_JADPKF010000083.1:0-40252 GCF_023073815.1 Bradyrhizobium sp. 157
CTTGCGTGAGGCTCTGCCCGGCCCATCCGGGTAACCCTCGCACTCGCATCGAGGGTGAGTCGCCTCCGCATCGGAAGAGGGACATACGGTCTGAGGAGCATCGCTAAGCGATGCGTCTCGAAGCATGAAAGCCCGGGTATCGAAACGCCTAAGCCGCCGCCAATGGCCGAACCCGCAGCGCGCCGCGCAGGCCGGCGGCGGTGCCGACGAGGATGCCGGCGAAGGCAATCAGCGAAGCAAGCGCCAGCGTGGAAAATCCCGTCAGGCCCTGCCCGATCGAGCAGCCGAACGCCATGACGCCACCGATGCCCATCAGCGCGGCACCACTGCCGGAGCGCAGCATGTGGCGCGGTGATTGATAGCCTTCGAGCTGAAAGCGTCCGGTCAACAGCGCCGTCACCAGGCTGCCGGCGAATACGCCGAACACGGTGACGATGCCGAAATTGAGCGTCGAGCCCGTCGACAGCATGACATATTGCAGGGCGTCCGCGATCGGCGCGATGAAGGTGAGCGAGGTGACCGGCGCGGGATTGAAATCATCGGCGCCGAGATGGCCGGTGGCAAACCAGCCTGCCGCCACCAAGAGGCCGACCACGAGACCCGCGGCGATCTGGCCCGGCGACCGCCGGAATGCCGGATGCGCAAAGGCAAAAATGATCAGCGCTGCGGAGATGACCGAGGCGGCCAGCATGCGCGCGGCCGTTGCGCTCAGGCCCGCGGCAGCGAACAAGGCCGGCACCGAGTTCGCCGTGGTCGTGGTCTGCGACGCCCCGACCATTGCGATGCGTGACGGGGCGATCAGGCCCTTCAGCGTCATCTGGGCAAAAATCGCCAGCACGACCACCACCACGAAGGAGCGGAGATTGCCGCGCCCGAGCAGCACCAGCGCGCGCGAGCCGCAGCCGTTCGACAGCACCATGCCGTAGCCGAACAACAGCCCGCCCAAGAACATCACGGGCGCGGAGAACGACGGCTGCAGATAGATCGATTTGCCGAGATCGACGAAGCCGCCCGCGGCCAGCAACTGCGTCATGCCAACCGCGACGCCGATTGCCAACGCGTAGGTGCGCACCAGCCGGCCGTCGCCTTCAGTCCAGAAACCTCTGAGACTGCTGAGCAAGCAAAACCCGCTCAACAATCCGACCGATCCATAGACGAGACCGATCAGCAATCCGCTGATGACGACGATATTGGCACTGTCCAGCACTGGTGTTTCCCTGTTCCCGCGCGGCCGATCCAGCCGTGACCGCTCAAATAGGAAGCCATTTCAGCAGTTGCTAATATGTTGGAAAAATGCGCGCGTCCACGCCGCAACGACGCGAAGAATGAATCGCCCGCCGAAGTCGGCGACGGCGGAATAAAATCATTGCGCGCGGGCGACGTACGGCAGGTTTGTCCCCCACGAAAAAATGGAGGAATCCCGCGCCTCCAGCGAATGCCTGTTTCAAGGCCGCAGGATCACCCGATCGCGCGACGAGCCGGCGACCGCGATGAAGGCCGCGCGAGCCTGCTCCAGCGGATAGATCGCGGCCGGTTTGATCGGGAACGGCTTGAGATGGCCGCTGGCAAAGCCGGGTCCGAGTTCCCGGAGCACCGCGCCGGTCGCGATCGACGACAGGCCGAGCGTGTCGATGCCGACATAGGTGTGTTGGCCGCGATAGAATTCCAGAATATTGAACTGCACGATGCGGTCGATCGCCGCGATCAGGATCTGCCGCCCGCGCACCGCCAGCGATTGGTGTGCGGCCTGGAAATAGGGATCGCCGACCGTGTTGAACACGATGTCGGCGCCCTTGCCGCCGGTGAGTTCGCGCACGCTCGCCGCAACATCGGTGGCGGAAGCGTCGATGACTTCTACCGTTGAGTTGGTGTGGCCTTCGTAGGGCTCGCTCTTGCGCACCACGCCGATCACGCGCGCGCCGTGCCAGCTCGCAATCTGCACCGCCGCCTGCCCGACCTTGCCGTTGACGCCCATAACCAGCACGGTCTCACCCGCTTTCGGGATGCCGGCGCGGTGCAGGCCTTCCATTGCAGTAACGAAGGGCACGCCAATCCCGGCCGCCTCTTCCCATGAAATGCTTTTGGGTTTCTCGACCACGGCGTCGGCTTCGACCACGAGATGCGTGGCATGCGTGCCGTCCCGGCGAATACCGAGATCGCCGGACGAGCCGAACACCTCGCGACCGATCCGGCTGTCCGGCCCATCGATGACAACGCCCGCATAGTCGCGGCCCGGCGTGCGCGGAAACACCGCATAAGGCATCAGCCCGGTCGCGGCCTTCACGTCCGACGGATTGACCGCCGCGGCCTTGATCTCGATCAGCAACTCGTTGTCGGCACGCGACAGCGGGCGCGTTTCGATCAACGGCGCAAGTGAGGCAGCGTCGGCGGCCTTTGCCGGCAGGCGGACGCAGCGGGCCTGGACTGTGAGGCTATCTGGTTTGGCGGCCGGCTTCACCGATATTTCCTGTAGGTGTTGAGATTGACTCATTGGTGATGACCGTAGATCGCAGCCTGCCACCATGAGTATCGGACTGCCGATTTAGTTCAAGGGGCTTTTGTCCCGCGACGGTCGTTCCGAAGGGTGTGGCGATCTACGTTTGGAAAGCTGTCGTAAGGCCGCGAGATCACCTCGCACGAAAGCCTCCTTCTTCGCCCTGCTCCACTTCTTCAGCTTGCGTTCATTCTCTATGGCATCCGTCACTCGATCGAACCATTACGAGAAAACCAGTGTTACCGGCAATCTAGTTGAGGTGTAGCCGCCAAACGTCCCGGCGTTGTGCTGGGCGATCCTCATTTCCAATGCCGTTCGCGTTGTTCCGATGTGGAAGCTGCCATCCGCACATCGGAGAATGTAGAGAAAGGCTCCTTCCGTCACTTCGCATTCTCCGCTCTAATCCCTCATCCTGAGGAGCGGCGCTTGCGCCGCGTCTCGAAGGATGCAGGCCCATCTGTGGTCTCATGGTTCGAGACGGCGCTGGCGCGCCTCCTCACCATGAGGGGATAAAATTATTCTTTCGGCCGCTTGTCGTAAACGCGTTTCGCTTTGCCGAGCGAACGTTCCAGCGTGTTCGGCGCCACAGCCTTGATGCGCGCGGTGATGCCGATGGTGTTCTTGATGAAGAGCGCGACCTTTTCGGCGTGCGCGAGCAGCCCGCTGCCGTCCCAGCTTTCGGGGCGGGCTTCAGCGAGGACGGTCATCTCGTCCATGCGCCCTTCGCGCGTCAGTTCGATGATGAAATGGCCGCCGCACCAGTCGGTCGCAAGCAACGCTTCCTCGATCTGGGTCGGGAATACGTTGACGCCGCGCAGGATGATCATGTCGTCAGAGCGGCCGGTGACCTTCTCCATGCGCCGCATGCCGGACCGCGCCGTTCCCGGCAACAGCCGCGTCAGGTCGCGGGTGCGGTAGCGGATGATCGGAAATCCTTGCTTGGTCAGCGAGGTGAATACCAGCTCGCCCTTCTCGCCTTCGGGCAGTACCGCGGCGCTCTCGGGATCGATCACCTCGGGATAGAAATGATCCTCCCAGATATGCAGGCCGTCCTTGGTCTCCACGCATTCCTGCGCCACGCCGGGACCGATCACTTCCGACAGCCCGTAAATATCGGTCGCATCCATGTCAAAGGCCTGCTCGATCTCCGCACGCATCGCATTGGTCCAGGGCTCAGCGCCGAAGATGCCGAACTTCAACGACGACTGACGCGGTTCGAGGCCCTGCCGTTTGAACTCGTCGAGAATGGCCAGCATGTAGCTCGGCGTCACCGTGATGATATCAGGCTTGAAATCGTTGATCAGTTGCACCTGGCGCTCGGTCATGCCGCCGGAGACCGGCACCACCGTGCAACCCAATTTCTCGGCGCCGTAATGCACACCGAGCCCGCCGGTGAACAGACCGTAACCATAAGCGTTGTGAATGATCATGCCGGTGCGGCCGCCGGCGGCGCGGATCGAGCGCGCCATCACCTCCGACCAGATATCGATATCACCTTGCGTATAGCCGACCACGATCGGCTTGCCCGTGGTGCCCGAGGACGCGTGGACGCGGACCAGCTTTTCGCGCGGCACGGCGAACATGTTAAAGGGGTAATTGTCCCGTAGATCGGTCTTCACCGTGAACGGGAATTTGGCGAGGTCGGAGAGTTGCCTGAAATCGGACGGATGCACGCCGGCCGCGTCAAATGCCTTCTTGTAGTGCGCGACATTATCGTAAGCGTGCTGGAGCGACCAGGCGAGGCGTTTGGTCTGTAACGCCATGATCTCGTCGCGCGAGGCGCGCTCGGCCTCATCCAATTCAGCGCCGTAACCGCTTCCGCTGGATTTCAATCTTGCCATGGCCATGGCGCGTTCCTCTGCTAGCTATTTTTGTTTGGTTTCTTCGTCCGCGGCCGGCAGCCACGTGCCGGCGATGATGCGGGAATGACCGCGGAATTCAGCGATCACGACATCGCCCGACGTGACGCGCACGTCATAGATCCCGGAGCGGCCGTTGCGCGAAATTTCCCGCGCGGTCGCGACCAGCACGTCGCCGAGCTTACCCGGGCGGATGAAGGCGATGTCGCATTGCGCGGCCACCGCGCGCTCGTTGCGGGAGTTGCAGGCAAAGGCGAAGGTGGAATCGGCGAGGAGAAAAATGAAGCCGCCATGGGCGATGCGCTGACCGTTGACCATGTGCGGCTGCACCGTCATCGTCAGCGTCGCCTGCCCTGGCCTGACCTCGACAATTTTCATGCCGAGGCCCTTGCTCGCGTCGTCTTCCTTCCACATCGCCTCCGCGCAGGCGCGGGCGATCTCGTCGGGCGAAAGCGCGGCGTTCATAGCGGTGTGCCCGCTCGGCGAGACGGATCCATGACGTTCTCTCCCTTGTGCGCGCGGGCCTGTTTGGCCTCTTTCCGTAGTCTATTAGTGTTTGGGGTCAAGGAGCCCGCACCTCAACCACCTCTGTCATTCCGGGATGGTGCGTAAGCACCAAACCCGGAAATCTCGAGATTCTCCGATGTGCAATTGCACATCGTAGTTCGATGCTGCGCATCGCCCCGGAATGACATCGTCGCTAGACATGATCATAATCCACTACGACCCTGTCCGAGCACGGCCGCGCCTGGCAGGTCAGGACATATCCCGCCTTCAGTTCCCACGGCTCCAGCGAATAATTGACTTCCATTTGCGCCTCACCCTCGACCAGCTTGGCGCGGCAGGTCGAGCACATGCCGCCCTTGCAGGCGAACGGCAGATCCATGCCGGCGCGCAACGCGGCGTCGAGGATGGCTTCTCCTTCGGCGACCGGCACCTCGCGGCGCTTGCCGTCGATGATCAGCGAGGCGATCGCCTTGGGCGGCGCGGACGCTTCAACAACCTTCTTCGCGCGCGGCTTGCCGCCAAACTCCGAGACGAAGCGCTCGACGTGGATGCGATCCTCCGCAATGCCGATCTCGCGGCAGGTCGCCTCGATATCCTCGCTCATGCCGGCGGGACCGCAAATGAAGACGTGGTCGACTTGTGAGGCCGGCACCAGCGAGCGCAGCAGCACGCGCACCTTTGCGCCATCGAGCCGGCCATGCAGGATCGGGATATCCTGCTCCTCGCCCGAAATAACGTGGAATAGCGACAACCGCTGCATGAAGCGGTCCTTCAATTCCTCCAGTTCTTCGAGGAACAGCATGCTTGACGTCGTGCGGTTGCCGTAAAACAGGAAGAACCGGCTGTTCGGCTCGCGGGCCAGCACGCCCTTGACGATCGACAGGATCGGCGTGATGCCGCTTCCCGCGGCAAAGCCGACATAGACCCGGGCCTCCTCCGGCGCATGAGCGATACCAAAACGGCCGGTCGGCGTCATCACGTCGAGCTCGTCGCCGGCCTTTAGTTCCTCCGCTGCCCAGTTCGAAAACGCGCCGCCATCGACCTTCTTCACCGCGATGCGCAGCTCGCCATCGTCAGGCCCGGAGCAGATCGAATAGGAGCGGCGCACTTCCTCGCCGTCCATCGTGGTGCGCAAAGTAAGGTATTGTCCCGGCGTAAAACTGTAGTCGCCTTCCAGCTCCTTCGGAAGCGCAAACGACATCGATACTGCATCCGCAGCCTCGCGACGGAGGTCGCTGACGGCAAGACGATGGAAACGCGGCGCGTGGGACATCAGCTATTCTCCGCGTCATTGCGAGGAGCAAAGCGACGAAGCAATCCACCTCTCGCCACGTGGTGGGATGGATTGCTTCGCTTCGCTCGCAATGACGGTACTCCCTCTCGAACTGCATTGATTACGGACATGGTCAATGACACTTGAAATAATCAAACGGCTCGCGGCAGGCCTTGCAACGCCACAGCGCCTTGCAGGAGGTCGAGCCGAATTCGGACAGCAGCTCGGTGTTTTGCGAGCCGCATTGTGGACAGGCGACCTGCTGCTCGCCGAACAGCGCGCGGCGCGAGCTGGAGGCCTGCGGCGGCGCGATACCGTATGCCCTGAGCTTGTTGCGGCCGTCCTCGCTCATCCAGTCCGTCGTCCAGGCCGGCGACAGCACGGTGCGGATGGTCGGCCGCGGCATGCCGGCGCGTTCCAGCGCCAGCTCGATCTCGAGCGCGATCATGTTCATCGCGGGGCAGCCAGAGTAAGTGGGCGTGATCGCGACCTCGACGCGGCCGTCATGGACTTCGACCTCGCGCAGCACGCCGAGATCGGCGATGGTGAGCACGGGTATCTCGGGATCGACCACCTGTGAAGCGGCCTCCCAGGCGCGGCGGCGCAGATCGGTATCGCTGAGAACAGCCGTTACCATGTCGCACCCGGGAACGTGCGCTGCATCGATTGCAGCTCGCTGAGGAGATGGCCGAGATGCTCGCTGTGCCGGCCGCTGCGGCCGCCCTGCTGCATCCAGTTATTATCAGGCAAGACAAGCGTTGCCTCACCAACGACGCCGGTGATCGTCTTCAGCCATTGCGGACGCAGCGGCGCCGGATCGACCGCGATGCCGGCATCGATCAGGCCGCGCTCGCTGTCGTCGACCGAAAACATCTCGCCGGTAAAGGCCCAGAGTTCGTCGATCGCAGCTTGCACGCGGCGATGGCTTTCCTCGGTACCGTCGCCGAGACGGATGATCCATTCCGAGGAATGCCGGACGTGATAGGCGCTTTCCTTTTCCGACTTGGCCGCGATCGCCGCCAGCATCGCATCGCTGGAGCGCATCATCGCGCGCCAGTAGAGGTCCGCAAAGGTGGCGTAGAAGAACTGCCGAACCATCGTGCGGGCAAAATCGCCGTTCGGCTGCTCCAGCAGCAGCAGATTGCGGTACTGCCTGACGTCGCGCAAATAGGCGAACTTGTCCTCGTCGTTGCCTTTGCCCTCGACCTTGGCCGCGTAGGTATAGAGCTCGCGCGCCTGGCCGAGCAGATCGAGGCCCATATTGGCGAGCGCCATGTCCTCTTCCAGCATCGGCGCGTGGCCGCACCATTCCGACAGCCGGTGGCCGAGGATCAGCGCGTCATCAGCACGGCGCAGGATGTAGAGCACCAGCGGCGTTTCGGAGACCTGGATGTTGGCTGCGGACATGTTCTCTAAATCCACCTGTATCCACTTGCTCAAACCTCATCCTGAGGAGCGCCGAAGGCGCGTCTCGAAGGATGGGCCGCGGGCCTCATGGTTCGAGACGCGCGTTCCGCGCTCCTCACCATGAGGGGTGAGAGATTCACATATGCCCGACTTCGTCGGGCACGTCGTAAAACGTCGGGTGCCGGTAGATCTTCGACTCCGCCGGCTCGAACATCATGCCTTTCTCGGATGGATCGGACGCCGTGATGGCGCTCGACGGCACCACCCAGATCGAAAGCCCCTCGCCGCGGCGGGTGTAGATATCGCGGGCGGCCTGCAGCGCCAGCGTCGCGTCGGTGGCGTGCAGCGAGCCGACGTGCTTGTGCGCCAGCCCGTTGCGGCTGCGGATGAAGACTTCCCAGAGCGGAATGTTCGGCGTTGCCATCGCGTCTCTCCTATTCGGCCGCCTGCAGCGTCGACCGCTGCCGTTGCTTCTCGGCATAGGCCATCGCCGCTTCGCGTACCCAGGCGCCATCCTCATGCGCCTTGCGCCGCGCCGCCAGACGGTCGCGGTTGCACGGCCCGTTGCCGGCCAGCACGTGCTTGAACTCTTCCCAGTCGATCGCGCTGTATTCCCAATTACCGTTGGTGTTCTGCTTCATGCCGGGATCGGGAATCGTCAACCCGAGGAACTGCGCCTGCGGCACGGTGGCGTCGACGAATTTCTGCCGCAGCTCGTCATTGGAGAAGCGCTTGATCTTCCACTTGGTCGAGGTATCGCTGTGCTGGCTGACCTGGTCGGGTGGGCCGAACATCATCAAGACCGGCCACCACCAGCGATTCAGCGCGTCCTGCGCCATCGCCTTCTGCTCGTCGGTGCCGCGGCACAGCGTCAGCATGATCTCAAAGCCCTGGCGCTGATGAAATGATTCCTCCTTGCAGACGCGGATCATCGCGCGCGCATAGGGACCATAGGAGCAGCGGCACAGCGGGATCTGGTTCATGATCGCTGCACCATCGACCAGCCAGCCGATGGTGCCGATATCAGCCCAGGTCAGCGTCGGATAGTTGAAGATCGAGGAATACTTTGCCTTGCCCGCCAGCATCAGGTCGACGAGCTCTTCGCGGGAAGAGCCGAGCGTTTCGGCGGCGGCGTAGAGATAAAGCCCGTGGCCGCATTCGTCCTGCACCTTAGCAAGCAGCGCCGCCTTGCGGCGCAAGGATGGCGCGCGGGTGATCCAGTTGCCTTCGGGGAGCATGCCGACGATTTCGGAATGCGCGTGCTGTGAAATCTGCCGCGTCAGCGTCTTGCGGTAGGCGGCCGGCATCCAATCGTTGGGCTCGATGCGCTCATCGGCATCGATGCGCGCCTGAAACTGCGCGGCCCGCCTAGCGTCCTCAATGTGGCGGTCTTCGCCGTCGGACGTATTGAGCGCCTGCGTGTACATGGGCGGACCTCCCGGAATTTGTTAGGAGGAAATATATAACACAAATCCAGATGTGCAATAGATTTCTGTAACATTTCTACGGCCCGTCGAATCGCCTCGAAAGTTCCCCGCCTGGCCTTGGCAGGGGCCCGTTTTCGTTGGTCGCATGGCGGTCAAGCCATTGTTCTGACGCGGGAAGTACCGCCCGGTAGATCTCGCCGCACAGCGCGCGCGCAGCCCTGCCCGGCCAGTCCGCGGGCAATAACGCGGTCGGCAGTAACGGGTCGCGCAGCACCACGCGCCGGTAATGGTGGATCAGCAGGATCCGCGCGGTGAAGGCCTCGGCCTCGGTCAGCCGCTCGCCGCGGCCGATCCAGCCGTGCAGCGGCTCGAAGGTCTTCATGAACTTCTGATAGGCGTCGGCGGTACGATCCAGCGGCCAGCTCTCGCTGAGCAGGCGTCGTCCGCTATCGTCCTCGGCGGATACCTCGAGGCGAATGGCACCGCCGGCTTCCGCCGGCACCGGCACGCCCGACGGCGCGACCCACACGCCCGGCAGCGGACTGCCGAAGCCGGCGTTCTTCAGCGCCTCGCGCGCGGCGTCGCGATCCCCACCATTGCCGATCAGCAGCAACTCAAACCGTCCGGTCCAGTCGGAGGCCGGCGGGCCGTAGATGTGCCTGGTTGCGATATCGAAGGTCTGCCGTTCGCCCTGGACCAGGCGATAAAAACTGTTGCGGCCAACTTTAACGCGCTCGAACCAGCCGTCGGCGGTCAGCCGCGACATCGCGGTGCGCACCACGCTGGCATCAATGTCGAGTTGCGCAAAAAATTCGAGCAGCGTGCCAAGCCAGACCGAACCGCCACGCGGCACAATCGCATCGCCGAATACGGTGATGACGATCGAACCCGTGCGCGACGGTTCGCGTTTCAACTGCTGGATGATGCGGGCAAGCGGCGGCGGCATGCGTCAAGGCATAGCGCGTTTTGTAGGAGAGCGACAACGGAGAGAGCGGGGCTTTCATCCTTCGAGAGGCGGCCAAGGGGCCGCTCCTCAGGATGAGGTCTTAGACCCTCATGGTGAGGAGCGCGGCAACGCCGCGCGTCTCGAACCATGAGGCCGTGAAACACGCAGATAGGATCTGCGCCAGCTCAGCGATGCGGATTCGGATAAACCACGCTGCGCCAGCCGCTACGATCGAACGGTGCCCACTCGCCCTCCGGCTGCGCCAGGCGATCCGCCACTGCGTACACGACCGCTGGGTGATGGCCCATGCCGCAGTGGCTGCTTTCGACCTCGATGCTCTCTGATGTCGCCGATGTCTTCTCCATGCAGCCCTGCCAGGCGCAGACACCGTCGGTGCGGCTGAAGATCGCGGTGGTCGGCACCGGTGGCGTGCCTGCAAGTGATCCGCCGAAACGCGCGTCCTCCTCGTCGGCGCGGCGGCCGCTCGCCATTTCGTAGACGCGCCAGGCGTTGGTCGCCTTCGGTCCCGACGCAAACGGACTGCCCAGCGTGATAACCGAGCGCACGCGCTCCGGCATCATCTTGGCAAGCTGACGCGCGTAGAGACCGCCGAGGCTCCAGCCGACCAGCGAGACCTTGCGACCGTGCGTGTCGTTCAACTCCTGCACCAGATCAACCATGGCGTTCTGCACGCCGTGCCGTAGGCCGAGGTTGCGCCCTTGGCGCCAGCCACTGACGGCATAGCCGCGCGTGCGCAGGAAGCTACGCAGCGGCCGTGTCGAGGTGTCGGATGCAATAAGGCCGGGCAACACCAGCACCGGATGCCCGTCGCCGCGCGGCGCCAGGCTCAGCAGCGGCAAGGCGCCGAGAAACGCGCCGAGCTCGTGAATGGCGCGCCCCTCCAAAAGCATCAGGGTTCTGGACGGCGGGGAAAGCGTCTGCGCAGCAACGGACATCATATCTCCTCGGGCTCGGCCCCTTACGTCGCGGCAGCCGGCCACTGGTTCAGCTAAGTAGATGCAACCTGGTAGAATCGTTCGCAGTGCAACATTGTTCCTAAAAAAGCTAAGGAACCGGTTTTAGTCTTGCAAGCGGCCCAGATCACATCCGGGATAACGAAAGCGTTGACGTGATCAATTAGTCACAGCAGCCGCAGCAGGTATTCGAGGGTGTACAGCGCCAATCCTGCAAGCCCGCCGATCAGCGAACCGTTGAAGCGGATGTATTGCAGGTCGCGGCCGATGTTGATCTCGATTAGCGAGATCAATTGCCCCATGTCCCAGGATTTCACCTGATCGGAAATGAAGGTCGAGACGCCGCTCTTCTGTTCGGCGATAACAGTTCGGAGCACGGTCACGAGCCCCTGATTGATCTCGGTGCGCAGCTCGGCATCGCCGGCCAGCGCCTCGCCCGCCTTCACGAACATGCGCACCAGATATTGCTCCAACACCTGGGTCTCGCCCGACGCGCTACGCTCGAAAAAGGAGCGCGCGTTCGCCCAGATGTGGCGTGCAAGTCCGGCGAGTTCGGGACGCGCCAGGAGATCGCGTTTCAGACCTTGTATACGTTCGGCATAGCTTGGATCGGTACCGAGCCGATCAACAAACGTCAGCACCATGCGATCGAACTCGCCGCGGAATGGATGCGCGGGATCGTTGCGGACTTCCTCGAAAAAGGCGGTCGCGGAAGCCACGATCTTGTTCACCAGGAACTTGTCGGCGCGATAGAGCTTCAGCAGCGTCGGCAACTCGGCGCGGATCTTTTCGCGGATCATCGCCATGGTTTCGGCCTGCGTCATCGTCTGATGCACCGCGCGCAGGATGTCATCGAGCAGGCCTGAATGCCGCCCCTCCTTCACGAAGGCGCGCAGCGTTCCGGCCGCGAGCGGCGCGAGATCGATCGCCATCAGTTGCGCGGTGATGCGGCGGCTGACGAACGTCATCAGCCCGGAGGTCTCTGTCGCTGCCACCGCTTCGGGTAGCAGCCGCAGCGCAAAGCGTGCGAGATCCTCGCTGCGCTTGTGATCGCGCAGCCAGTCGGCGATGAAGGCGCCGAAATCGATCTGCCGCAGCTTGGCTTCGACGGGAGCCGCTTCCAGGAAATGCTTCTCGATGAATTCGCCGAGCTTGTCGGCGATACGATGCTGGTTGCTCTGGATGATCGCGGTGTGCGGGATCGGCAGTCCCAACGGCCGCTTGAACAGCGCCACCACTGCATACCAATCCGCGAGGCCGCCGATGGTGGCAGCTTCCGCAAACGCCGCGATGAAGCCGAAGACCGGGTGCAGCGGCAGCAGCGTCCGTGCGGCGAGGAAGATCGCAAACGTCGCCGCCAGCACCGACGTTGCCAGCAATTTTACGCGCCGCAACTCGGCGGCGCGCGCGGCGTCGCCGGGGCTGTCGATGACAAAGGTGGCGGGAAGCGTCATGGTGGCTTTCGAATGAACGACGACCCTCATCCTGAGGAGCGGCGTCTTCGCCGCGTCTCGAAGGATGCAGGCCCCATCGTGGCCTCATGGTTCGAGACGGCGCAAGAGCGCCTCCTCACCATGAGGTTTGGATGGATCTATGCGGACACCCCACAAAAAGAAGGCCCGCAAAAGCGGGCCTTCGAAAACGGCAGTTGTCAGCTAGATCGCGATCAGGCGGTCTTGGAGTAGACCTTGGCAAAATTGTCCTGCGCGGTCTTGGCGCTGTCGGCGACCAGCTGGCCGAGATATTCGGTGGTGGCCTTCGCCCGCGAGACGAGCACTTCGCCGCGCGCACGGACCATGTCCGACTGGATCTGGGCAGCTTCGCTCAGCGACTTGGCCGAAGCGAGCTTGTCGATGCCGGCGAAGAACGCTTCCGCGTCCTGATAGAGCGCCTGCTGGATGTTGCGGCTGATCTTGGCGGCCTCGGAAACCGAACCGGCAACGGCGGTCTCGATCGCAGCGGTCGCCTTCTCCGAACCGGCGTAAAAGTCGGCAGCGCGCTCCTTGGCGGTCTCGGTCTGCTTCTTCACGAACTCACGGGCGGCTTCCGGAACTTCCAGGTTCTGGAGTTTCGTGAACGCCTCGGTGACGGGCGCAAAGGCTTCCTTGACGGTGTTCAGCACGGAATTGGTTTCGGTGGTCATTGGGGTCTCTCCATCCTCGGTTTGAGCTATGGGCTCACCCCGTCCGGATTGGCCCGGGGCACCCGTGTTGTGCCATAGTTAATGGTGCGTCGCAACATTAATGTTGCAGCGCGACATCACGAGTTCGTGATCAGTCTAATGGATGAGCGGTTTGCCCAGAGAACCGGCAAAAGTTCCACTTTAGGCTAACGCCGGAGCCGGCCCCATCTACTTTGCATGGGGTTGTTATCGCGATTTTGTGTCTCGCTAGTGCTGAACCGCCCCCGCGACCCCATAGGCCTCGAGCTGCGCCCAAACCTGCGCCACATTGTGCCCGAGCACGACGATGTCATGCTTTTTGCCGTCGACATCCTGGACGTGGTCCCGCAGCAGGGCCTCGGCCCGGAAACCAAGGCTCTCAAACAAGGCAATCGCCGCCTGCTGGTCGACGGTCATCTGTACCGACAGCTTTTCCAGCCCGGCGCCGAGCGCCAGCGCAAAGGTCTCCTGGGACAGCGCCCGGCCGACCCCCTGCCCGCGGACATCAAGCGACACCACCATCCGGATCTCGCCGACATGGGGTGACCAGGAATGCGGGTCGCGCACCAGGGTGCCGCAGCCGACTACCGTCCCCGCCTTCACTGCCAGCAGGCTTACGATCTGGCCGCGCTCGATCTCGTTGATCCAGGCCGACAGCACTTTGGGCTGGCTGATGTTGCGCGGCAGAAACAGCAGATCGTGCGTCGGGAGTTTTTGCGCAAATGCCAGCACGGCGGCTTCGTCCGCCCGCCCCATCATGCGGAATTCAATATCGCCGGCATCGGTCTTGACGTGGCGGGGATAGGAACGTGTTTCGCTCATGTTGATCTCTTACCTAACCAGGAATCCAATTTCGGCCACAGCCGCTTGATCGCGTTGGCGCCGGCGACAAGGCTGACGTGACCGCCTTTCAGGATCACCTCTTCCTTGTCGGTCGAGCCGACCTTGGCGATCAGATGCTTGGCCGCATCATAGGGCACGATGTGGTCGTGTTCGGCAACGGCATGCAGGATCGGCACCGTAATCCTCGAAATATCTGCCGCGCGTCCGCCGACCGACATGGTGCCGTTATAAAGTTTGTTGTCCCACATCAGGTTCTTGGTGATGTCGCGGAAATACTCGCCCGCCAGTGGCAGCGTATCGGTCGCCCAGCGGTCGAACATGCGGTACGACTTCACGAACTCGTCGTTCCAGATGTTTTCCCACAATTGCACCTGGCTGACGGTGCGCGACGCCGGCCGCAGCATTTCGAACGAGGACAGGATCATTTCGGGCGGCACGTTGCCGACGCTGTCGACGAGGCGATCGACGTCGAAATAGCGGCGGTCCGAAAAGTTCTGGAACAGCTTCATCTCGCGGAAATCGATCGGCGTGGTGAAGCAGATCAAATTCTTCATCGGCCCGTCGTGGAAGATCGAGCCGTACAAGAGCGACAGCACGCCACCGAAGCAATAACCGATCACGGTAACGTCCTGCTCGCCGGAATCCTGCTGCACGCGGCGGACACAATCGGGGATGAAGTCGAGGACGTAGTCCTCCATCCGCAAGGATTTTTCTTCCGGCTTCGGCGCGGTCCAGTCCAGCATGTAGACGTCGTAGCCGCGCTTTAGCAGAAACTCGATAAAGCTCTGGCCGGGCACCATGTCGAGGATATAGCCGCGATTGGTGGTGGCCATCACGATCAAGATCGGCACGCGGTAGATTTCATCCGCGACAGGCCGATAGTGATAAAGATTCATGGTGCCGCGGGCGGCCAGGATGTCCTTTGGCGTCGAGCCGAGCGACGGGCCGGACGAGGCGATATATTCGACGCCCTTGATGCTGCGCTGGATCGCGCGCTGCACCTCGGACTGGACCCGCTCCGAGATGGAAGCGAAATCGAGACCCGCGGGAGCGTTCATTTTGGCTCTCCCTCCGCCGGCGGACGCTTGGTGCGCGGCGGCCGCGGCGTGCCATAGCCGGTCTCCGGCGACAGCGAGTTATGATGCACCTGATGCAACAGCGCCTTGATCTCGTTGAGCTGGCCTTCGATCGCCTGCAGCCGCTCGGCCATGCCGACGAGTTGCGCCCGGCTCGGCAGGTTCATTACCAGCAGGTATTTCTCCATCAGTTCGCCGAGTTGCTTCTGCGCGCCCGCGCTGACGCCGCCGACCTGGTTCATCATTTTTGAGAATTCGGGCGAGGCCATCGCCTGGTTGGCAAAGGAGTTGAACCCCTTCTCCATCTCCCCGATCATGGTCTGCCAGATCACGGCAGGATCGTTGCCTTTGTCGGCCATCAGCGCGCCCTCTCCCGAAAGACTACGAGCGCTTGCCACGCTTCGCTTGTGTTTGGCCCATACCACACCGTTGCGGCGGGTCGGTCAACCGCTGCGACGTCTTCTGCGGTGCGGGAAACCGTGCCATAGTTACTGAAGCCAGATATCACTTGAGGGAAGACACACGCGATGCTCGCTCATCAGCCGCCTCAGATCGCCCGCGCCAATGGCATCGATATTTGCTACGAGGTTTTCGGCGATCCTGCCGCGGAACCGCTGCTCCTGATCATGGGGCTCGGCGCCCAGATGATCCATTGGGATGACGATTTCTGCCGCCAGCTTGCCGCGCGCGGCTTTCGCGTCATCCGCTTCGACAACCGCGACATCGGCAAATCCTCGCGCCTTTCCGGCGGCGGGCGCCTGACGCCGTTCGAACTGCTGAAGCTGCGGTTCCTGAAGATCCCGGTGGCTGCGCCCTACAAGCTGATCGACATGGGCAAGGACACCGTCGGCCTGATGGATGTGCTCGGCATCCAGTCGGCGCATCTGGTCGGTGCATCGATGGGTGGAATGATTGCCCAGGAAGTCGCGCTCTCGTTCCCGCAGCGGGTGCGTTCGCTGACTTCGATCATGTCGACCACGGGCAATCCAAAACTGCCGCCGCCGACGCGCGAGGCCTCGGCCGTGCTGATGGCGCCGCCGCCGCGGACCAAGGAGGAGTATTTCGAACGGTTCGCCAAGACCTGGAAAGTGCTGCGTGTCGGCTCGTTCCTGGAAGACGAGGCGCTCGACCCCGCCCGCGCCGCGCGCACCTATGAGCGCGGCCTTAATCCGGACGGCGTCGGCCGGCAGTTGCGGGCGGTGCTCGCCTCCGGCAGCCGCAAGGAACGGCTGCGTCACCTGAAGATTCCGACGCTGGTCATTCACGGCACCGTCGATCCGTTGGTCCGCCCCGAAGCCGGCAAGGACACCGCGGCGTCGATCCCCGGTGCAAAGCTGCTGATGATCGAAGGCATGGGCCACGCGCTGCCGATCCCGATGTGGCCGCAGATCATCGGCGCGATTGCCGGGCACGCGCAGGGTGCCGCGGCGAAGGCAGCATAGCGCCTGCGTAGCCCGGATGGAGCGCAGCGTAATCCGGGATTCGACCAACATCAACAGCGGCCCCGGGTTGCGCTGCGCTCCATCCCGGGCTACGCGTCTGACGCTAAACCTTCACCGCAATCCAGATTACGTGACGCACGCCGCGGCCTTTGCCGGTGGCGCGGATGTTGACTTCATTGACGTCGAAGCCTGCGGCGCGAAGACGTTTTGCGAACGCGGGATTAGGCCCTGACGACCATACGGCAAGGACGCCGCCCGGTCGCAGCGCGGCGCGCGTCGCATGCAGGCCTGCAGCGTTGTAGAGCGCATCATTGCCCTCACGAGTAAGCCCTTCCGGTCCATTGTCGACGTCGAGCAGAATGGCATCGAACTTCGAACGATGCGACCGGATGATCTCGCTGACATCCGTCTCTCGAATGCTCACGCGGGAATCGTCCAGGCTGTCGCCAAAAATTTCTGCCATCGGGCCTCGGGCCCAATTGACCACCGCCGGCACCAGCTCCGCTACCATGATCTTCGCTTCATTGCCGAACACGCCGAGCGCCGCACGCAACGTAAAGCCCATGCCCAATCCACCGATCAGCACATGCGGTTTCGCGACCTTCTCGATCTTCTTCGCGGCGAGCGTCGCGAGCGCGGCTTCCGAGCCGGACAGGCGGCTGTTCATCAGCTCGTTGCTGCCGAGCTTGATGGAGAATTCCGTGCCGCGGCGCATGAGGCGGAGTTCGTCATCGGTGCCAGGAATGCGGGCGGTGTCGAGCTTTTCCCAGGGAATCATGCGGAGCGTTGTAGCATGATCGGCCGGCCTCACGCGCCGTCATCGTCCGGCTTGCCGCCTCCGCTAAAGCTACGGCGCGCCAGCACGGCATAGCCTCGGCGAAGCCTTTTGGCGAAGCCGGGACCGGACGATCCAGTATTCCAGAGACCGCTGTGGTTGCGCACGTCTATCACAACCGCCGCGGCGTACTGGGTCCTCCGCCTTCGCGGAGGACGACAGCGGAGTAAGCCTTATCCGCCCGCCCAGACATCCAGCACATAGCGGTTCTTGGTGCCGAGATCATCGATCCAGCGCAGGCCGGCATCGGTATCAGCGTCGGACTTTTCGCGATAGATTGCAACCAGCGCGGCCTTGACATCAGGCTCCATCTTGCCGCCGTCGCCGCAGACATAGACGATCGCGCCCTGCTCGATCAGGCTCCAGACACGGTCCTTCTGCTCCGCCACCTGATGCTGCACATAGGTCTTAGGCCCGTCGGCGCGCGAGAACGCGGTGTGCAGCTCGGTGATGCCGTCGGTCGCGAAGGCTTTTAACTCCTCAGCATAGAGAAAATCCTGTTCGGGGTGGCGGCAGCCGAAGAACAGCATCGCCGGGCCGAGCTTGGCGCCCTGCGCCTTGCTATGCGCGCGCTCCTGCAGGAAGCCGCGGAACGGCGCTAGTCCCGTGCCGGGACCGATCATGATCATTGGTTGGAGCGGATCGTCCGGCAGCCGGAAACCGGCCTTGGTCTCGCGTATGGTGGCATGAACGGTATCGCCGACGCGGCGTCCGGCGAGATAGTTCGAGCACACGCCCTTGTAGACGCCGCGCCCCGAACTCGCGAGCGATTCCACCACCCCCACGGTGACGCTGCAGCGCGCCGGGTCGGAAGAAGGCGACGACGAGATCGAATAATAGCGCGGCGCCAGCAGCGACAGCATTTCGAGGTAGGCGTGGAACGGCAGTTCGCAGGCCGGATGTTCCTCCAGCAGATCGAACACCGATTTGCGCTTTGTCAGAACGTCTGAACGGTACAGCTCGGTCGATGCGGCGTCGTCGCCGACATAGGCAAGCAACTTCGGCTTCGTGACGGGACAGCGCGTGTGCTCCGACATGATCTGGATCTGCTTGCGGGTCGCGATCTGCTGCAACTCAACGAACTCGGTCAACAAACGCCCGACCGACACGGCATCGCCGACCGGCAATTGCGCGCGGCGGCCTTCGGCGACATGAAGTCTGATCTGGTCGGCGGGCAGGAAACCGAAACGGCGCGCGACGGAATCAACCAGCGCGGGATCGTTGCGCGGCACCACACTGAGATGGTCACCGACGCGGTAAGTGATGCCGGGCGGCAATTCCACCTCTATGTGGCGGGTCGAGCGGTCGGAACGACTAGCGCCGGTCTTGTTCTGCAGTTCCGAATTGACCAGCACCTTCATCGGCGCGACGCCGCCCTGCGCCACGATGGTGTGAACGGCCGATGGTGCCACCGGTTCGATCGAATAAAGCGGCGCGTCGTCGGCGCTGCGGGCGAAGCCGGAATCGACACCCAGCTGCTTCATGGCCGCGGGTGCTGCCGCCGCGAACCATTTTTCGAACTGGCCGTCGAGATCGCTGCGGGCATCACCCTCGCCGCGGGCGTACAGGCTGCGCGCCCCGTGCGCCGCCAACTGCTCGTCGATCATGCGCGGCACGGATTGATAGGTCGCGGCCCAGTCGCTGTTGCCGCAGCCGAACACGGCGTAGCGCACCTTGGCGAACGCATCCTTCGGCAGGCCGCTGTCCAGCCATTTGACGAACTGCGTGGCGTTGTCGGGGGCGGCGCCATTATAGGAGGCGCAGAAGACCATCAGCGCGCCCTGTTCCGGCAGCTTGCCGACATAATCGTCGAGCGCGCCGAGTTTGGTAGCAAAGCCGTTGACCTCGGCGAGGTCAGCCACCCGCGTCGCCAGTTCTTCCGCCGTGCCGAGGTTTGAGCCATAGAGCACCAATAGCGGCGTGTTGTGGCCCGGGCGGGTCCGCGCCTGCGGCACCGCAGCGTTCGAAGCGGCAGCGGCCACCGCCGCGCGACCGGCAAACGCGCCGCGGTCCTTGTCGGCGCGCGGGCGCACCTTGATCTTGAAACCATCAGGCTTGATCGTCAGCGTTTCCTTCAGGTGCATCTGGTAGCGGTGCACATCGATCAGCTTGAAGCGCTGCAGGATCATGCCGATCGCCAGCGCCGCCTCGTGCATCGCAAAGCCGCGGCCAATGCAAGCACGCTGGCCGTTGCCGAACGGCTTCCAGGCGTTGATCGGGCGTTTTGCTTCAGCCTCGCGGCTGAAATTCTCGGGATCGAACACGTCCGGGTTCGGACCCCAGACGCTGGGGTCACGGTGCAGCGCCATCACGAGCACGGTGATGAACGTATTCTTCTTCAGTTTGTACTTACCACCGCCGATGGTCTCGTCCTGAAGCGGCGAGATGCCGTAGGCGGGCGCCGGCGGCCACATCCGCAGCGCTTCCTTCAAAATCTGCGTGATGTAGGTGAGTTGCGTCACCTGCTGATAAGTCGGCTTCGCGTTGATGTCAGGCCCGAGCACCCGATCGACTTCCTCATAGGCCTTCTTCAGCACCTCGGGATGCTTGAGCAGCGCGTAAATCGTGCACGATAGCAGCCCGCTGGTGGTCTCGTGTCCGGCAATCAAAAAGGTGTTGATCTGGTAGCGAATGTTGACGTCGTCGAGCTGCTCGCCGGTGGAACGATCGACGCCGGTCATCATGGCGCCGAGCATGTCCTTCTTGCCCTCGGCGGCTTCCGCGTTGCGGCGGCGCTCGGCGATGATCTCGTCGACCATTTTGTTCATGAAGGCGACGTCCTGGGCCAGCGTCTTGCGCCGCTTCTGCATCCACAAATTTTCCAGCGGCAGGCCCCGGGTCATCATGATGGTCTCGAGCGAGCGCACCAGCGACTCCACGAATGGGTGATAGTCGCGCCGGTAGAGCGAATTGAAGCGATAGTCGAAGCCGCACAACCCGATCGTGTCGAGCGTCAACGCCGTCATATCGTGCACGACGTCGATTTCCTCGTCGGCGTTGAGTCGCTCCCATTTCTTCACGAGCTGCTCGGCGATGTCGACCATGCTCGGGTGATAGGATTGCATCGCGCGGTTGCCGAACGGCTGCAACAGGATGTTGTGCGCCTTGCTCCAGTTCGGCTCTGTCGTGTCGGCGGTGAACAGCCCATCGCCGCCGACAGCGCGGACGCGGCGCAGCGCGCCACGCACCGTCTTGTCGAAACGCTTCTCGTCGGAGAGTTCGTCGATCAGATCGTGGCCGGAGACGATCACGATCGGCGCGCCCATCATGTCGAGCCAGAAGATCGGCCCGAGCTCCTTGGAGAGCTTGACCAGATGCTGCACCGGCGCGTTGGGATCCAGCGACAGCATATTGCCGACGACGGGCTTCTTCGGCGGATGCGGTATCGGACTGAGCTTATTGCTGGACGCCATTGTCGAAGTGTCTCCCTGCCTGCCTCAACCGTCATTGCGAGCGAAGCGAAGCAATCCATCGCTCGGCGAAAAGAGAGAATGGATTGCTTCGTCGCTTCGCTCCTCGCAATGACGGCCTGTTATGCGGACCTACCCAAATCTCTTCCTACGCCACTCGATCAGCTTGCTGCTGACTTCGTCCGGCTTTTCCTGCTGTGTCCAATGGCCGCTGTCGCGCACGAGATACTTCTCGAGGTCCGGCACCAGCTTCTCCATGCCCTCGGTGGCCGACGGCGGCAGCACCGCGTCGTTCTCGGCCATGATCATCAGCGACGGCACGCGCACCGTGTGGTCGAGCCCTTCCGAGCGCTGCCAGTTGCGGGAAAAGTTGCGGTACCAGTTGATGCCGCCGGTGAAGCCGGTCTTGGTGAAGGTATCGACGAATACCTGCTTTTCCTCCGGCGACAGAATCGGCGTGCGCGGATCGTGCTGGGCGTCGTAATTCGCGATCATCTGTGGAAACGCCAGATTGACTCGCGCTGACGCCCCGATACCTGCAATCGGCTGCTCCTCCGGCGTACCCGCGGGCCGCGCCACCGGCTTGCGCATGAATGCGTCAAAGGTCTGCTCGACCCGGCTTCCGAAAATCCTGTCAGGCTCGCGGCCAGGGTCCTGGAATTGCACAATATACATCTTGTCGCCGAAGCGCTGCCGAAACAGCTCGATCGGATCGGCCGGCATGCGATCCCAATGCGGGGTGTTGACGCCGACCACGCCGGCGACGCGATCGAGATGACGCAGCGGCATCTGCCAGACGACGAAGCCGCCCCAGTCGTGGCCGACGAAGATCGCCTTGTCGATCTGGAGATGATCGAGCAGACCGACGAGATCGCCGGTCAGGTGCTCCATGTCGTAATCCTCGACCGCCTCGGGCCGGTCGGTCGCGCCATAGCCGCGCTGGTCCGGCGCAATCACCCGAATCCCGGCCTCGCTCAGCGCCTTGATCTGGTGACGCCAGGAGAACGCAAGCTCCGGCCAGCCATGGCAGAGGACGACGGGCGGCTTGTCGGACTTCGGCCCCGCCTCGTAGTAGCCCATGCGAATACCGTTCACCTCGGCGAATTGCAGCGGCGGCATTTCAATCATGGCAGGGCTCCTATTCAGCGGCGCTGGTCATGCTCGGCGGCGGCGCGAACGCCGCCTCCAGCGCTTCAAATTCGACCGGAAGCATGTCGCAGAGAACCTGGACATGGGGAATGATGTTGGCGCCGGCGATGAATCCGAAATCGAGCTGGTCGCGGTAGCTCTGCACGGTGATGTTGAGCGCGATGCCATGCGTCGAGATCGACACCGGGAAGATGTGCAGCAGCTCGGCGCCGGCGGCATACAGCGTCTGCCGCGGTCCGGGCACGTTTGATACGGTGATGTTGGCAGCCGGCGGCAGCACGTCGGAGAGATTGGAGCGGCTGTAGAGCAACGCAAGGATCTGGGTCACGATCGGCGCGCCCAGCATCGAGAGGTTTGAGACTTGCGGCATCAGCGCGCGCAGCGGATGCGACATCTCCTTCGATTTGGTGGATTGCGCGATGATGGTTTCCAGCCGCGTCTTGGGACCGTCGACATTGGTGGCGATCGCGCAGATCATGCCGAACACCTGGTTGTTGGCATCTGCGTTGCCTTCTTCGCGCAGCGAGATCGGCACCGCTGCGGTCAGGGATTTGCTGGGCAGCGCGCCCTGGCTGATCAGGTAGCGGCGCACCACGCCGGAGGACAGTGCCAGCACGACGTCGTTGAGCTTGCCGCCGGATGCCTTCGCTACGGCCTTGACCCGCGACAGTGAGATCGAGGTGCCGGCAAAGCTGCGTTCCGACGAAATCGTCTTGTTGAGGATGGTCGGCGGCGAGGCCATGCTGGCCAGGCTGTCGCGCGACTTCGGATCCGAAACCTTGCCGACCACGTCGGATACGCTCTTGAGCATGGTCGGAATGCTGCTGGCGAACTTCACCGCGCTCTCGATCTGGAACATGGCGTTGTCGAACAGGATCGAGCCGAGATCGCTTTTTCCCGAGCGCGGCAGTTCGAGGCTCTTTGGCGCAGCCTTCGGGTCGAACGGCTGCGTCCAGAGCTGCTGGTAGGAATCGATCAGGTTGGCGGCGATGTCGCGCGGCTCCGGCGCCACCTTACGCGCCGTCGGCGGATCGACCTGACGCGGCACCGGCGTGATGTCATAGATCATGCTGGTGAGCGCGGCGCCGGCGCCGCCGTCGATGCAGGCGTGGTGCATCTTGGAATAGAGCCCGATCTCGTTGTCCTTCATGCCCTCGAAGACATAGAACTCCCAGAGCGGGCGGGCGCGGTTGAGCAATTTGGCATGCATCCAACCAACGATACGCTCCAGCGTCGCGCGGTCGCGCGGCTCGGGCAGGCTGGCGCGGAAGATGTGGCGGTCGATATCGAACTGGTCGTCCTCGACCCAGGACGGATGATCGATGTCGAGCGGCGCCTTCTCCAGGCGGGCTTTCAGGATCGGCGCGACGTGCAGCCGCGAGGCGATCATCGCCTTGAACTCTTCGAAGAAGTCGCCCTTGTAGCCTTCGGGCAGGCGGAAGATCGCCATGCTGCCGACATGCATCGGCATTTCCGGTGTTTCCAGATACAGAAACGACGCGTCCAGCGAAGACAGCTTCTTGGCGTCCGCCATACTTTCCTCCCGCAGTAGAAAACGCGGCGCCTTGGCGGCGCTTCTGGCGTCTGGAATGTCTTTGTTATTGGAGCATATCCGAAAACCGACAGCCATCCTGCATCAATTGCAGGGCGGGATCTTTCGCGATGATGCCCTTAGCTCAGGGCGTGGATTCAGGATTGTGCATTTTCGGGGGGCCCATAGGCAATGGCAAATGGTCCTGATCGGTCAAAATGCTTAAACTCGCCTTCCGCCTGCGCCAGGCGGTCGGCTACGGCCCACAATGCTGCGGGATTCACGCCGAGCCCGATATGGCTGGCAAGGTGGACCTCGATGTTTTCGGCGGTTGCGGAGGGACGCAACAGGCAGGTGTGCCAATTCACGATGCCGTCCGTGCGGGAATAGATCGAGGTCGCCGGCACCGGCAAGTCACCGGCAATGGCCAAGCGAATTTCCGGATGGTCATCCACGGTTTCCCCCGACAGCGCCTCATAGAGCCGCGTGGCGTTGGTCGCGCGGATGTCGTTGGCAAACGGGCTGCCGAGCGTGATCACCGAGCGCACCATGTCCGGCATTTGCAGTGCGAGATCGCGCGCATAGACGCCACCGAGACTCCACCCAATGAGGCTGACCTTTCGGCCGGTAGCTTCATGGATACGCCTCAGGAGACCTTGCACTGCCCCGCGCTTGGAAGCGACGCCGCCGAAATTGCGCCCCAGGTCCCAGGCATAGGTGTCGTAGCCGAGTTCTTTCAGATAGCGCCGCATCGGCGCCATCGATAGATCGCTGGCGAGAAAACCCGGCAGCGCGAGCACCGGATGCCCGTCGCCCCTCGGGGCGCGCAACAATAGCGGCGACAGCAAGAGGCTCGAGTTGAATTCGAACAGCGCTCGCGTCTCGGCCAGCATCAGAAACAGGCTTGGCGGCCGAAGCCGCTGCTCGTCCGTTGCTGCGCCGCCGTCCGCGATGGCCAATCTCACTTGTCCTTCTTGGCCATGCCGCCGAGCCCGGCCATGGTCACGAACATATCCTGGAATCGCTCGGCGATCTTGGGATCGAACGTGAACCAGCTCTGGATCAGCGACTCCGGCGAGACCTTTTCGATGTTGGCCATCACCTGCTGCTGCATCTTGTCCATCACGGCGGTCTGCATCGGCGAGACGTCGGGCAATCCGAAGAACTGCCTGGCCTCCAGCGGCGTGCAATCGATTTCCACGTTAACTTTCATGACCGCTCCTCTTGCTGGCTCCCTGCAGTATCGCCACGATGGCCCGAGTCACGCAAGGACAAGACCCGGCCCCCGCCCCTCAATTCCCGATATGGTCAACCAAAGCGTTCGATGGCGAACGGTCTGACATCGGCAAACGGGGTCTCGCCGGTCATCATTTCGGCCAGCAGGCGGCCGGTCGCGGGTCCGAGCGTCAGGCCGTGGTGCTGGTGGCCGAAATCGAACCATAGCCCACCATGACGGGGCGCCTTGCCGATCACCGGCAGCATATCCGGCAGGCAGGGCCGCGCACCCATCCAGGGCTTGGTGTCGACCGGATCGCCGAGCGGGAACAGTCTGTGCGCCCTCGGCAGGGCCCGCTCGACCTGTATCGGTGTTGGTGGTGCATCGCGGTGGGCAAACTCGGCACCGGTCGTGAGCCGAATGCCGCGGTTCATCGGCGCCAGGAGATAACCGAGGTCAGTGTCCAGCACGGGATGATTCAAGACCGCATTGCCGCGCGGCTTGAGGTGCAAATGGTAACCACGCTTGACCTGAAGCGGGATCGAATAACCGAGCGGGGCGAGGATCTGGTCCGACCAGGGGCCCATCGCCACCACCACGTCGCGCGCCGTAATCGTGCCTTCCAGCGTCGCCACCTGCCAGCGTCCGCTCGACTGTTCGAGCGTTCGGGCATCGCCGACCAGATAGCGCCCGCCCTTGCGGCCGAACAGCGCCGCATAGGCCTTGGCCAGCCCACCGGGATCGGGCACGAATCCCGGCGCGGGAAAATGGATTGCGCCAGCGAAATCGCCGGTCAGATGCGGCTCCCGCGCTGATATCGCGGCCTCATCCAGCACTTCTCCTGCCACGCCATGCTGCTTGGCGCGCTCGAGATCCTTCACCGCGTTCGCAAGCGTCGCCTCGGAGCGAAACAGCTTGATCCAACCGGTCCGCCGCAACAGCTCGGGTACATTGGCTTCCGCAATCAGTGCCTCATGCTCGATCAGGCTGCGCTGGATCAGCGGCAATTCGGCCATTGCACTGTGCAGTGCACGCTCCGGCGACGAGGCGAGGAAATACCGGGTCAGCCACGGCAGGATGACCGGCAAATCCCTGAAATGGTAACGCACCTGCGGCGCGCGAAGAAACGCGTAGCGCAGGATCTGACCCACGTCCCGCGGAAACATATAGGGAAAGACCGAAGCGCATTCGATCAGCCCGCCATTGCCGTAACTGGTTTCCTCGCCGGCTGTATCATGGCGGTCGATCAGAACCACGTTCCGGCCGCGCTTCTGCAGGTGCAAAGCGGCGCTAACGCCGACCACGCCCGCACCCAGGACGAGAACGTCGGCCTTCAGTTCCGTCATCCGGCACTCCGAAAGTTCAATGTAACGTGCTTGCGCAGACGTCTTAAGGTGAGACTAGTCATTGCCGCACCGCCGCGCAAACCGGCACGCACTGCGGGATAATGAAGCTTGCGCAGTGGCTGGACTCTGGCAACATGGCTCGGCAATATCCGGCGGAAATTGCTGATCAAAGTGGGGAAATCGAACAAATGTCGGTACGTCAGACTTTGCTTGCAGCGGTCACGGCTTCCATCCTTGCCGTGGCAATGGCGCCGGCATCGGCCCAGACCCTGCGCTACGCCAACCAGGGCGACCTCAAGTCGCTGGACCCGTACACGCTGAACGAGAGCACCACCCACGCCCATCTCGCTCACATCTTTGAAGGTCTCACCGCCCGCGACAAGGATCTGAAGGTCATCCCCGCTCTGGCGGAGAAATGGGAAACGCCAGAGCCGACCCGCTGGCGGTTCCATTTGCGCAAGGGCGTGAAATTCCACAACGGCGATCCCTTCACCGCCGACGACGTCGTTTTTTCGGCGGATCGCGTCCGAAAGAAGGGCTCGAACCTGCAGACACGCATTCCCTCCGATGCCAAGGTCGTCAAGGTCGACGACTACACCGTCGATTTCATCCTGACCTCGCCCAATCCCATTCTCAATTCGCAATGGGATACCTGGTACATCATGAGCAAGAAATGGGCCGAGGCGAACAATTCCGTCGACCCGACACCCGCGGCGGCAACCACACCGAGCTTCGCCTCGCTCAACGCCAACGGCACCGGACCCTTCACGATCGAAAGCCATCAGCCCGGCGTCAAGACCGTGTTCAAGGCCAATCCGAACTGGTGGCGCAAGCCCGAACATAATCTCAAGGAAATCGTCTTTACGCCGATCGGCTCGGACGCCACCCGCGTGGCCGCACTGCTCTCGGGCGAAGTCGACGTTATCGAGCCGGTTCCGATCCAGGACATCACGCGCGTCGATTCCAGCCCGAACGCCCAGGTGCTGAAGGGACCGGAACTCCGCACCATCTTCCTTGGCATGGATCAGGTCCGCGACGAACTGCTCTACTCCAACGTCAAGGGCAAGAACCCGTTCAAGGACGTCAAGGTGCGCGAGGCCTTCTTCAAGGCTGTCGATATCGAGTTGATCAAGACCCGCGTCATGCGCGGCCTGTCGACGCCCTCGGCGCTGATGATCGCACCGCAACTGTTCAAACTGTCCGGCGACTTCACGCGGCCGAAATTCGATCCCGACGGCGCCAAGAAGCTTCTGGCCGAAGCCGGCTATCCCGATGGATTCGAAGTCACGATGGATTGCCCGAACGACCGCTATGTCAACGACGCCGGGATCTGTCAGGCGGTCGTCGGCATGCTGGCCCGCATCGGCGTCAAGGTGACGCTGCTGGCGCAGCCCAAGGCGCAGTATTTCGCCAAGGTGTTGAAGCCCGGCGGCTACCAGACCTCGTTCTATCTGCTCGGCTGGACACCCGGCACGCTCGACTCCCATAACGTCCTGTTCGACATCATGGGTTGCCGCGACGACCCGAAATCGGCGCGCGGCGAAGCCAATCTCGGCGGCTACTGCAACAAGAACCTCGACGCCCTCACCGACAAGGTGCTGCAGGAATCCGACATGACCAAGCGCGATCTCCTGATCAAGCAAGCGTACGAGATCGCTCAGAAGGATTTCGCATATATCCCGCTGCACCAGCAGGCGCTGGCATGGGGTGTGTCAAAGAAAGTGAAACTGAGCCAGCGCGCCGACAATCAGGTCCTGCTCTACTGGGCGACCAAACAGGACTAGTCGGGCTCGACACAGGTCCCGGCGGCTTAGCGGCTTCCGGGACTTTTCGTTTCCAGGCGACAGCGACGTGTGCCGCCGCACCAAGAGAGCAGCGAAAGGAATACATGCTCGCTTTCACACTTCGCCGCGCTATCCAGGCCATCGGCGTCATGATCGCAGTCGGCGTGATCGCGTTCTCGATGTTCCGTTTCGCCGGCGATCCCGTCAACCAGATCGTCTCATTGGACACGCCAGCCGCCGAACGCGAGGCGGTCCGCAAGTCGCTCGGCCTCGACGATCCCGTGCCGGTGCAGTTCGCACGCTATTTCGCCAATGCCGCGCAGTTCAAATTCGGGGTGTCCTACCAGTTCCGGCAGCCGGTTTCGAACCTGTTGATGGAGCGGATGCCGGCGACGCTGGAACTCGCCGCCTGCGCCACCGTCCTTGCCATGGTGTTCGGCATCCTGATGGGCGTCTATTCGGCGCTGCGGCGCGACACGATTCTCACAAAATTCTTCCAGGCGGTTTCACTGATCGGAATCTCGCTGCCGACGTTCCTGATCGGCATTCTCCTGATCTATCTGTTCTCGGTGACGCTAGGCTGGCTGCCTTCATTCGGCCGCGGCGACGTGGTGCGGATCGGATGGTGGACCACCGGACTGCTCACTCTTTCCGGCCTGAAGGCGCTGATCATGCCATCGATTACGCTGGGCCTGTTCCAGATGACCCTGATCATGCGGCTGGTGCGCGCTGAAATGCTCGAAGTGCTCCGTACCGACTACATCCGCTTCGCTCGCGCCCGCGGCCTCACCACGCGCGCGATCCACTTCGGCCACGCGCTGAAGAACACGCTGGTTCCCGTCATCACCGTCGCCGGGCTGCAGTTTGGCTCGGTTATTGCATTTGCCATCATCACCGAAACCGTCTTCCAGTGGCCGGGTATGGGACTGTTGTTCGTGCAGGCCGTGCAAAATGTCGATATTCCAATCATGGCCGCCTACCTGCTGATGGTGTCGCTGATTTTCGTTACCATCAACTTGGTGGTCGATATCCTCTACACCGTCGTCGATCCGCGCCTGCGCTCGACCATCCGCCGTCCGGCATAAGCGAGACTGATATGTCTGACGCCGTAGTACCACACCGAATAGAGTCGAGCCCGCAGCGGGCGCGCTCGAACGCGAGCTGGCTGAAGCGCGTGCTCGACAGCGATATCTTTTACTCGTTCCGCCGCTCCCGAATGACGATGGTGGCGGCGGCGGTAACGGTCCTGTTCTTCCTGCTGGCGATCTTTGCATCGCAACTCGCCGTGCAAAACCCGTTCGATCCGGCGCAACTGCAATTGATGAATTCGCGCATCTCGCCGCTGTGGACCGCCGAGGGTCAAAGCCCGTTCCTGCTCGGCACCGATGAACAGGGCCGCGACGTGTTTTCTGCCATCCTCTATGGCTTGCGGATTTCGCTCGTCGTCGGCGTGCTCGGCGTTATCTTCGCCGGCACGCTCGGCATCACGCTTGGCCTCATTGCAGGCTATGTCGGTGGCGCGGTCGACGGGCTGATCATGCGCATCGCCGACGTGCAGCTCACCTTCCCGGCGATCCTGATCGCGCTTCTGGTCAACGGCGTCGCCAAATCCGTGTTCGGCAACCGGCTCGATGCCATGAGCACGCTGGCGGTGCTGGTGGTCGCGATCGGTCTCAGTTTCTGGGTGCAATACGCCCGTACCGTACGCGGCTCGGTCATGGTCGAGAAGAACAAGGATTACGTCGCGGCCGCGCAACTGATCGGCCTGCCCGCTCCCAAGATCATGCTGCGCCACGTGCTGCCCAACACCATGGGCCCGATCCTGGTGATTGCGACCATCAATCTCGCGCTCGCCATCATCACTGAGGCGACCCTGTCGTTCCTGGGCGCCGGCATGCCCGACACCATGCCGTCGCTCGGCACCTTGATCCGGATCGGCAACAACTATCTGTTCGCCGGCGAATGGTGGATCGTCGCCTTCCCCGGCCTTGCGCTGGCCGGATTGATTCTCTCCATCAACCTGCTCGGCGACTGGCTGCGCGACGCGCTCAATCCAAAACTCCGATGACTGTTCCCGTCCTCTCCGTGCGTAACCTCGAGGTGGAATTCCTCACCCGCCGCAGCACGCTGCGCGCCATCAACGGCGTGTCCTTCGACATCGCCAAGGGCGAAGTGCTTGGCGTGGTCGGCGAATCCGGCGCCGGCAAGTCAGTCACGGGACTAGCCGTGATCGGGCTGATCGATCCGCCGGGCCGCATCGCCGGCGGCGAGATCTATTTGTCGGGGACGCGGATCGATCACCTGCCGCCGGAAGAAATCCGCCGTATCCGGGGCAAACGGATCGGGATGATCTTCCAGGATCCGCTGACGAGCCTCAATCCGCTCTACCGGATCGGCGACCAGATCGTCGAGACGATCCGAACCCACCTGAATCTTTCGGAGACGGCGGCACGCAAGCGTGCCATCGATCTCTTGGCCGAGGTCGGCATCCCCGCGCCGGACAAACGCATCGACGCCTATCCGCACGAATTCTCCGGCGGCATGCGCCAGCGCGTCGTAATTGCGCTGGCGATCTGCGCCGAGCCGGAACTGATCATCGCCGACGAGCCGACCACCGCGCTCGACGTTTCCGTGCAGGCGCAGATCATCTCGCTGATCAAACGGCTCGGGCGCGACCACGGCACGGCGGTGATGCTGGTCACCCACGACATGGGGGTGATCGCCGAGACCTCCGACCGGGTCGCGGTGATGTATTCGGGCCGGATCGCCGAAATCGGCCCGGTACAGGATGTCGTGCAGAACCCGCTGCACCCCTACGCCAAGGGCCTGATGGGCGCGATCCCGACGCTGGCGGGCGAAGGCAAGCGGTTGGTGCAGATACCGGGCTCGATGCCACGGCTGTCGGCGATCCCGCCGGGCTGCTCGTTCAATCCGCGCTGCGCCTTTGCATTCGACCGTTGCCGCGTCGATCGGCCGGAGCCGCTCAAGCACGGCTCGCACGCCGTAGCCTGCCATCTCTTCGATACCGCGCCCCACGAAGCGGCGAAGGAGACCGCGGCATGAGCCCGCCCTTTGTCGATGTGAGGAATTTGCGCCGCGTGTTCGACGTCTCGAAGCCGTGGCTCAACCGGGTACTGGAAGGCGGCCATCTGGAATTCCTAAAGGCGGTCGACGGCGTAACGTTCGACATCAGAAAGGGCGAGACTTTTGCTCTCGTCGGGGAATCCGGCTCGGGCAAGACGACGGTGGCGCGGATGGTGGTGGGGTTGCTGCCGCCGACTTCGGGCGAAGTCATCATCGACGGCGTGTCAATGACGAATCCCAGGCAGGCACAGGCACGGCAGCGGCTGCGCCGACGGATCCAGATGATCTTTCAGGACCCCTACGCGAGCCTCAATCCCCGCTTCCGGGTCGACGCCATCGTCTCCGAGCCGATCCGCGCCTTCGACTTGATCCAGGGCGAGCGCCATATCCGCCTGCGCGTCGGCGAATTGTTGAATCTCGTGGGCCTTCATCCCGATGACGGGCTAAAATATCCGCATGAATTCTCCGGCGGCCAGCGCCAGCGCATCGCGATTGCGCGCGCGCTGGCGTCAGATGCCGAATTCATTGTTTGCGACGAGCCGACCTCGGCGCTCGATGTCTCCGTGCAGGCGCAGATCCTCAATCTGATGCGCGACCTGCAGGACAAATTCGGCCTGACCTATCTCCTCATCAGCCATAACCTCGCCGTGGTCCGCCACATGGCGACGCGCATCGGCGTGATGTATCTCGGTCGTATTGTTGAAATCGCCGAAGGCCGCGAATTGTTCGCCAATCCGCGGATGCCCTACACCAAAATGCTGCTCGGCGCGGTTCCTGATCTCGCGATGTCCGGCCGGCAACGTATTCCGGTCAAGGGCGAGATCCCAAATCCGATCGATCCGCCGCCCGGCTGCGCCTTCAACCCGCGCTGCCCGCTCGCGTTCGATCTGTGCCGGCGGCAGGCGCCCGCTTTGATCGACGGTGTTGCCTGCCATGCTGTCAACCATCCGGTTGAGGCCACCGCCTTGGTATGATCACGGAGATGGGTGCATTGCGTGGCATCCCAGCGGTTGGCATCCAGCCTCGCCTGTGGTCAAGTGTTTCAGCACCGCGATACCACGGCATTGGATTCCCATGAGCAACATCAATCCCGATCCGTTCACCACAAGGCCGGAGATCGAAGGCACCTTTGGCGTCGTGACCTCGACCCACTGGATCGCGACCGCCGTCGGGATGAGCATTCTGGAAAAAGGCGGCAACGCATTCGATGCCGGCGTTGCCACCGCCTTCACGTTGCAGGTGGTGGAGCCGCACCTGAACGGCCCCGGCGGCGACGTGCCGATCATCGTGCACGACACCAGGCGCGGCCGCACCGAGGTGATCTGCGGCCAGGGTCCGGCGCCTGCGAAAGCAACAATTGCGCACTACAAGAGCGAAGGCCTGGAGATGGTGCCCGGCACCGGGCTGCTCGCCGCCTGCGTGCCCGGCACGTTCGAATCCTGGATGCTGCTCTTGCGCGATTACGGCACGATGCGGCTGCGCGATGTGCTGGAGCCGGCGATCGCCTACGCCCGCGACGGCTATCCGCTGGTCGAGCGTGCTTCCGCAACCATCCAGGTCGTCGAGCAGTTGTTCAGGAAGCACTGGGCGACCTCGGCGGCGGTCTACCTGCCGAACAACGAAGTACCGAGACCGGGCACGCTGTTCACCAACATGCAGCTCTCCGAAACCTACGCCCGTATCCTTAAAGAGGCGGAGAGCGCGGGCGGTGATCGCGTCGCACAGATCGAGCGCGCGCGAAAGTCCTGGTCGCAGGGTTTCGTGGCGGAAGCGATCGACAAGTTCTGCCGCACGCAGGACGTGATGGACGTCAGCGGCTCACCGCATCGCGGAGTGCTTTCCGCCGACGACATGGCGCGCTGGCAGCCGACCGTCGAGGCGCCGCTCACCTACGACTATGGCCGCTACACCGTCTGCAAGCCCGGCGTCTGGAGCCAGGGACCGGTGATGCTACAGCAGCTCGCGCTGCTAAAGGGCTTTGAGCTCGATGGACTCGACCCGGCCGGGCCTGACTTCATCCATCTACAGATCGAATGCGCAAAACTCGCCTTCGCCGATCGCGAGAAGTTTTATGGCGACCCGAAATTCACCGACATCCCGATCGCGACGCTCTTGTCGGACGCCTATAACGACGAACGCCGCAAGCTGATCTCGAGGGACAAGGCCTCGCTCGATTTCATCCCCGGCTCGGTCGAAGGCTTTGGCTCGGTCGTCAAGCTGCGCCGCGCCGAAGGCCATCGCGAGGCGGTCGGTGCCATGGGCGCGGGCGAGCCGACGGTCGGCCGGTTCGGCGAGGTGCGCGGCGACACCGTGCATTTCGACATCATCGACCAGGCCGGCAACATGGTCTCGGCCACGCCGTCCGGCGGCTGGCTGCAATCCTCGCCGGTCATTCCCGAACTCGGCTTCTGCCTCGGCAGCCGCGCGCAGATGTTCTGGCTGGAGGAAGATCACCCGGCAGCACTTGCGCCCGGCAAGCGCCCGCGCACCACCCTCTCGCCCACCATGGCGCTGCGCGACGGCGAGCCTTACATGGCCTGGGGCTCGCCCGGTGGCGACCAGCAGGATCAATGGACCACGCAGTTCTTCCTGCGACATGTCCACGCCAAGCTGAACCTGCAGGAAGCGATCGACGCGCCGGCGTGGCACTCCGAACATTTCCCGATCTCGTTCTGGCCGCGCACCGCGCGGCCCGGTGTGCTCGTGCTCGAAAGCCGTGTGCCGAAAGCGACCGTCGACACGTTGAAGAGCCGCGGCCATGTCGTCGAGATCGGACCCGAATGGTCGGAAGGCCGCCTCACCGCAGCATCCAAGGTCGGTCGCCGCCGTCGGGCTGCCGCCAATCCCAGGGGCATGCAGGGCTACGCGGCGGGCCGGTAGAGGCGACTTGAGATGACCTGGTCGATCATTGCCTGTGATTCCTCAACCGGTCAGATCGGCATCGCCGTCGCGACCCGGTTTTTCGCCGTCGGCGCGCGCGTGCCGCATATCGCGCCGGGGGTCGGCGGCATCGCGACGCAGGCGCTGGTCAATCCCTACTACGGCATTGATGGTGTGAAGCTGTTGCGCGAAGGCCGCAGCCCCCGCGAGGTGGTGGACATTCTGCTCGTTGCCGACGATGGACGCGAGGCCCGCCAACTGCATGTCATGGATATCAAGGGCCGCATCGCAGCGCATACCGGCCGCGAATGCATCGACTGGTGTGGGCATATCCAGGGTGACGGCTTCTCCCTCGCCGGCAACATGCTGACGGGCGCCGCCGTGCTCGACGACACGGCGAAGGCCTTTGTCGGCAATGCCAGCCTGCCCTTTGCGCAACGGCTGATCGTAGCGATGAAGGCCGGCGAAGCGGCCGGCGGCGACAAGCGCGGCAAGCAATCGGCGGCGCTGTTGATCCATGGCGAGGAAGAATGGTCCGATCTCGACCTGCGTGTCGACGACCATACCGATCCATTGGCCGAACTTGAACGTCTCGAACAAGTGAGCCGCGAACGCTGGGTGCATTTCCGTCCCTTCCTGCCAACGCGCAAAAATCCGGCGGGGATCACCGACCGCACGATCATTGATGCCCGCATCGAGGCGGCGGGCAAGGCATGACGGCAAACCCGCTGATCGAAATCGAGGGCCTGCGCGTGGTCTTCCACGGCGATGATGGGCGCACCACGCACGCGGTGGACGGTGTCGATCTCAGCGTCGCCAATGGCGCGACGCTTGGTCTCGTCGGCGAATCCGGCTGCGGCAAGAGCGTGACCTCGCTCGCCGTCATGGGATTGCTGCCAAAGCGCTCCGCTGAGGTGTCGGGTTCGATCCGTTTCGACGGTTTTGATCTCCTCGACATTCCCGATGATACGCTGCGCGATCTGCGCGGCAACCGGCTCGCGATGATCTTTCAGGAGCCGATGACTTCGCTCAATCCGAGCTTCACCATCGGCGACCAGATCATCGAGACCATCCTGCGCCACCGCGGCGGGTTGCGGCGGCAGGCGCGCGAGCGCGCGATCGAGCTGTTGCGGCGGGTGCATATCCCCTCGCCTGAGAAACGTGTCGACGAATATCCGCACAAGCTGTCCGGCGGCATGCGCCAGCGCGTGATGATCGCGATGGCGCTGGCCTGCGACCCGCGCCTCCTGATCGCCGACGAGCCGACCACCGCGCTCGACGTCACCCTGCAGGCGCAAATCCTCGATCTGATGCGCGAGCTGAAGGCCGCGAGCGGTGCCGCGATCATCTTGATCACCCACGATCTCGGCGTGGTGGCCGAGGTCTGCGATGAGGTCGCGGTGATGTATGCCGGCGAAATCGTCGAGCGCGCACCAGTCGACGAGCTCTTTGCCAGCCCGCAACATCCTTACACCGTCGGCCTGCTCGGCTCGATCCCGCGGCTCGGCCGCCGCACGGCGCATCTGGCGACGATCGAGGGCATGGTGCCGAACATGACGAACCCGCCACCCGGCTGCCGCTTCGCCGCGCGCTGTCCGTTCGCGCTCGACGCCTGCATCGCCACACCGCCGCCGCTTGCGATGGTGAGCGCGGGCCATGCCTCGCGCTGCATCCGCGCGCCGCTGGAGCTGCTGGTGTCATGATCACGCCGGTCTCGACGCTTGTACCCCGGGCGCAGTGCAGCGCAAGCACAGCGCAGCGGTGCACTGCAGAACCGGGGCCCATCGCCAGCCTCACCCACAATGGGTCCCGGTTCTGCAGCGCACCGCCAAGAGGCGCTGCGCTGCGCCCGGGACACGGGGAGTTTCCGCGATGACCGTCCTTCTCGAAGTGGAAGGCCTGGTGAAACATTTCGTCGCCGCGCGGTCGGTGTTTGGCCGGCCAACGGCTTACGTCAAGGCAGTCGATGGCGTCAGCTTCACCGTCGAGGCCGGCAAGACGCTGGCGCTGGTCGGCGAATCCGGCTGCGGCAAATCCACCGTCAGCCGGCTGGTGCTGCGGTTGATTGAGCCGGATGCGGGCACAGTTCGTTTCGAAGGCCGTGATCTCGGCGCACTCGACACCAATCAATTGCGCGCATTCCGCCGCAATGCGCAGATCATTTTCCAGGACCCTTATGGATCGCTCAATCCGCGCATGACGGTGAGCCAGATCCTGACCGAGCCGCTGGCGCTGCACGATCTGGCGCCAGCCCCGCGCCGCCGCGAACGGGTCGAAGAGCTATTGCGGCTGGTCGGGCTCGAGCCGCGCTTTGCCCGCCGCTACCCGCACGAATTTTCAGGCGGCCAGCGCCAACGCATCGCGATTGCGCGGGCGCTCGCTGTGCAGCCAAAACTGATCATCTGCGACGAGCCGGTCTCCGCGCTCGACGTTTCGATCCGCTCGCAAATCCTCAACCTGCTGCGCGACCTGCAACAGCGGCTCGGCCTCGCCTACATCTTCGTCTCACATGATCTGGCGGTCGTGAAGCACATCGCCGACCGCGTCGCCGTGATGAATCTCGGCGGCATTGTCGAGACTGCAGACGCCGAAGCGCTGTTCGCCGCGCCCCGGCATCCCTATAGCCGCGCGCTACTGTCGGCGATTCCCGTGCCCAAGCCGCAGGCCCGGCGCGGCCGCATCGTGCTGGAAGGCGAGATGCCGAGCGCGCTCAATCCGCCTTCCGGCTGCCGATTTCATACCCGCTGCCCTTACGTCATCGAGCGCTGCCGCACCGAAATTCCGCTCCTGCTCGCCGACGGCACGGGACACGCGACGGCGTGTCACCGCACGGCCGAATTGCCGTCGCCGGGGGCCATCGTTCCCGCCGATGGCGGATTTTCGCCGGTGCTGGAAAAATTGGTCGCCGCCTTCAGCGGTGGCACGGAAGGTGCAGGCCGCGTCGGGGTTGATGTACCAAGGACACGGCCAAGTGCGGTGTAATCGTGGATAAGGGGATGGCAGCAATGAAAATCTTTCGTTTGGCAGTCACCGCAGCGGCGCTGCTGCTGTCGCTTCCGTCGGCCGTTCAGGCCCAGACCACGCTGCGGATCGGGCTTGCCGAGGACCCCGATATCCTCGACCCGACCATGGCCCGCACCTATGTCGGCCGCATCGTATTCGCATCGTTCTGCGACAAGCTGTTCGACATCGACGAGAAGCTCGACATCGTGCCGCAGCTCGCGCTGAGCCACGAAACTTCGGCCGACGGCAAGGAAGTCACCATCAAGCTCCGGCCCGGCGTCAAGTTTCACGATGGCGAGCCGCTGGACGCCGAAGCCGCCAAATATTCGATTGAGCGTCACCTCACCATGCAGGGCTCGTTTCGCAAGCCGGAGCTGGCGAGCGTCGATCGTGTCGAGGTGGTTGATCCCCTTACCATCAAGCTTGGACTGAAGGCGCCGTTCTCACCGCTGATCGCGCAGCTTACCGACCGCGCCGGCATGATGGTCTCGCCGAAGGCCGCCAAGGAGGCCGGTGACAAATTCGGACTTCGTCCGGTCTGCGCCGGGCCGTACAAATTCGTCGAGCGCGTTCAACAGGACCGTATGGTGTTCGAGAAGTTCGCCGACTACTGGAACAAGGACAATGTGTTCATCGACCGCATCGTGTTCCTGCCGATCGTCGACGCCACGGTTCGCCTCGCTAATCTGAAATCCGGCGGGCTCGACCTGATCGAGCGCGTGCTTGCCACTGACATCAAGGATGTGCGGACCGATTCACGGCTAAAACTTTCGACCGCAATCGAGCTCGGCTATCAGGGCATTACGCTCAACATCGGCAAGGACAAGGCCAAGGGACCGCTCAGCCAGTCCGCCAAGGTTCGCCAGGCGCTCGATCTCTCGCTCGATCGCGAAGCCATCAACCAGGTGGTGTTCAACGGCGAATTCAAACCTGGCAATCAGTGGATTAATCCGGATCATCCCTACTATCAGAAAGCTTTTCCGCTTCGTGGTCGCGACGTCGCCAAAGCCAAGGCGCTGTTGAAGGAAGCCGGCGTCACGCCGCCGGTCAGCGTCGATTTCATGGTACCGAAGGGCGCCGAGACCGAAGCGGTTGCTCAGGTCGTGCAGTCGATGGCCTCTGAATCCGGGTTCGACATGAAGCTCAGGGTCACGGAATTTGCGACCTCGCTGAAACAGGCCGAAGCCGGTGAGTATCAGGCCTTCATGCTGGCCTGGAGCGGCCGGATCGACCCGGACGGCAATTCCTACGTTTTCCAGAAGACCGACGCACCGCAGAACTACAGTGGCTGGTCCAACAAGGAGGCCGACAAGCTACTTGACGAGGGCCGCCTCGTCACCGATCAGGCGCAGCGCAAGGCGATCTATGAAAAACTGGCCAAGATCGTGCTGGAGGAGAAGCCGCTGCTCTACATCTATCACCGCCGTATCCTGATCGCGCATACGACAAAGCTCGAAGGCTACAAGCAGATGCCGGACGGGCTGGTGCGCGTGGTTGGATTGAAGCTGAAGTGAGCATGGCGCGCGTCGTCTCGTGTCCCGGACGCGTTGCAGCGCGAAGCGGTGCAACGCTGAGCCGGGACCTACCGCCCCTCCCGCGTGGGTCCCGGTTCTGCAGCGCAGCGTTTCACGCTGCGCTGCGCCCAGGACACCGATAGCATCATGCTGAACTTCCTCGCGCGCCGCGTCGTCCAGCTCATCCCCACGCTGTTCTTCGTCTCGATCCTGATCTTTTCGCTGCAGCAATTGCTGCCGGGCGATCCGGCGCTGGTGATGGCGGGCGAGGAACGCGATCCTGATGTGATCGCGCAGATTCGCGAGCAGTACCGGCTCGATCAGCCGGTGCCGGTGCAATATGTCTACTGGGTCAAGGGCGTGCTGTCGGGCGATTTCGGCGAGTCCTTGCGCAACAAGGTGCCGGTGCGCGAACTGATCGCCCAAAAGCTGCCGGTCACGATGCAGCTTGCGTCGATGGCCATCGTCATCGCCTTTCTGATCGGAATCCCCGCCGGCATAGTTTCAGCGGTAAAGAAAGGTACGGCCTGGGACTATGGCGCCAATTTCTTTGCGCTGTGGAGCATCTCGACGCCGAATTTCTGGCTCGGCATCATGCTGATCTTCCTGTTTTCGATCCAGCTCGGCTGGCTGCCGGCATCGGGCTATGTGCCGCTGACCGAGAACTGGCGCGCCAGTATCGCCTCCACCATCATGCCGGCCTTCGTGCTTGGCAATGCGATCGCCGCGATCCTGATGCGACATACCCGCAGCGCCATGCTGCAGGTGCTGGAAAGCGATTACGTCCGCACCGCCCGCGCCAAGGGGCTTCTCGAGCGCTCGGTCATTCTCAAGCATGCCATGCGCAACGCGCTGACGCCGGTGATCACGCTCGGCGCGCTCGAGCTGGGCACGCTGTTGTCGGGCGCGGTGCTGACCGAGCAGATCTTCTCGATTCCCGGTTTCGGCAAGCTGATCGTCGATGCGGTATTCAACCGCGACTACGCGGTCGTGCAAGGCGTCGTGCTGACGACGGCGACGATCTACATTACCCTCAATCTCATTGCCGACATCGCCTATGTTCTTGTCAACCCGCGGCTGAGGGCCTAAGCCATGGCCGACACGACGCTCAATGCGTTACCGATTGCCGTCGCCGACGAGCTGGAGAGCCCGGCTCGCCGTGCGCTGCGCCGGCTGTTCAAGCGCAAGGGCGCGATCGCCGGCCTTATCGTGATTGGCACATTCGTGTTGCTCGCGGTGTTTGCGCCGCTGATATCGCCTTATGAACCGATCGCCACAAGCTGGTCGCTGGTGCGCAAGCCGCCGTCCGCGCTGCACTGGTTCGGCACCGACGAGCTCGGCCGCGACATTCTCGCCCGGGTGATCTACGGCGCGCGTGCCTCGCTTCTGGCCGGCGCCATCTCGGTCGGGATCGCGCTGTCGATCGGCGTGCCGCTCGGCCTGTTGTCGGGCTATCGCGGCGGCTTCATCGATGCCCTGATCAGCCGCATCACGGATGCGATGCTGGCCTGCCCGTTCCTAATCCTGGCGATTGCGCTGGCCGCATTCTTAGGCCCCAGCCTCGGCAATGCGATGATCGCGATCGGCATCTCGGCGACGCCGATCTTCGTGCGGCTGACCCGCGGCCAGGTGATGAGCGTCAAGGTCGAGGATTACGTCGAGGCCGCGCGCGCCATGGGCAATCCGCGCTGGCGCATCGCGCTGTTTCACATCCTGCCGAACATCATGCCGGCGCTCTTGGTGCAGGCGACGCTGTCGATCGCGGCTGCGATCATCGCCGAAGCAGCGCTGTCATTCCTCGGCCTCGGCCAGCAGCCGCCCGCGCCATCCTGGGGCAGCATGCTCAACGCCGCGCAGCGCTTTCTGACGAATGCGCCGTGGATGGCGGTCTGGCCGGGCTTGGCGATCTTCCTCGTGGTGCTGTCGTTCAACCTGGTCGGCGATGGTTTGCGCGACGCGCTGGATCCGAGGGAGCGGTAGAGGCGTCATTGCTGTCGATGTTCACTAATTCGCTGATTGGATCGCGGTGGTCTTGGTAGCGGCGAAGGCCTTGGGAGTTTGCCCTGCCAAGGCCTGATGGGGTCTGTGGTT